>JAPLUO010000303.1 GCA_026397595.1 Caldifarciminota bacterium | reverse complement strand
CCGGACTTCGTCCTTTGTCCTTTGTCCTTGTGACTTTCCTAGAGTGCATGCTCTTCTCCAATCTCCGGTATCACGACATCGCGCACCCCGAGTGACTTCAGGGGTTCGACCAGGGCCGTTGCGGCGTCCAGTTCGGAATGGACGATTAAGACCTTCTTCAGCCGGGAGACGTTCATTGAACTGACATACTGGATCAGACCATCGTGGTCCGCGTGCGCGCTGAACTCGTCCATCACCTCGACCTCGGCCCGCAGCGGATGCTCCTCGCCGTAAATCCGCACGATCGGCTGACGCTCCACGATCCGCCGGCCCAGGGTGTTCTCAGCCTGGAATGAGACAATCAGCACCAGGTTCCTCGGGTCTCCGACCGAGTGCTTCAGGTGGTGCAGGACCCGCCCCGCCTCGCACATTCCCGACGCCGAGATGATGATGCACGGCTCTTTGCTCACGTTCAGTGCCTTCGACTCCTCCACCGTCTCCACGTAATGGAGCCCGGGGAAGTCGAACAAGTACTTGTGGCCGTTAAGCATGGCGACGGCATCTTCATCATAATACTGCGGGCAGTTTCGATACACCTCGGTCACGCGGCTTGCGAGCGGGGAGTCGACGTAAATCGGCACGTCCGGAATCTGGTTGTTCTGGCGCAGCCGGTTCAGGGTATAGACAATCTCCTGTGACCGCTCGACGGCGAAGGCGGGGATAATGATCCTGCCGCCGCGCGCATGCACCCGGTTCACGACCACGGCCAGCCGTGTATCGACGTCCCGGTAGTCGCCGTGCTGCCGGTTACCGTACGTCCCCTCGATTATCAGGTAGTCGGCCTCTGACACCTGCACCGGGTCGTTGATAATCGGCATCTTCCGCCGTCCGAGGTCGCCGGTAAACAGCACGCGCTTGCCCTCGACTTCGATGTCCACCAGCGCTGACCCGAGGATATGACCGGCATCGTGCAGCACGACCTTGAAAGGCCCGAGCTTTCGCAGCTTCGCATACGGCATTCCCTCGATATACTTCAGCGACTCCTCGGCATCCTTGATTGTGTATATCGGCTCTTTGGCGGGCTCGCCCTTCTCCCGCAGTTTCTTGTTCAAATACCTGATATCGGACTCCTGGATGTGGGCCGAGTCCTCGACCAGCAGCCGGGCCAGCGCGGCCGTGCCCTGGGTCATCAGGAGCGGCCCGCGGAACCCGTACTTGACCAAATTCGGGATGTTGCCGACGTGGTCGATATGCGCGTGGCTGATGACGCACCAGTTCACCTCGCGCGCGTTGAACGGCAGATTACGATTGATGCGTTCCGCCTCAGCCCGGTGCCCCTGGAACAGTCCGCACTCCAGGAGCAGCCGCTGCTTGCCCGAGGTCAACAGGTGCTTGGAACCGGTCACGGTCCTCGCGCCGCCCCAGAACCGGATGTTCATGCGACAAGACTCCTTATCGTCTTCAGATTCCTCAGGTCCTCCGCGGTTGTCTTGTGCGGTGTCTCCATCACTGCCGGCATATTCCTGAGCAGCGGGTGATTCACAATCGCCCTCATCCCCTCTTTCCCTATCTTACCCTCTCCAATGTGCCAATGCCGGTCCACCCTTGAGCCGAAATCGGTCTTCGAGTCGTTCAGATGGATGAGATGCAGCCGGCTGAACCCGACCAGCTTGTCGAACTCGCGCAGGGTTGCATCGAGCCCGGCTCTGTTCCGTAGCTCATACCCGGCCTCGAACGCATGAGCGGTATCGAGCACCACGCCCACGCGGTCCGGCTGCCTCACCCGGCTAAGGATGGCGGCAACCTGCTCGAACCGATACCCGACCTCGGAACCCATGCCCGCGGTATTCTCAAGCAGGAGCGTCACGTCCTCGGGCGCAGCCGCAAGCACGGCGTCGAGGTTCTTCGCGACCTGCACCAGCGCCTTGTCGAGCGACATGCCCATCGCCTTGCCCGCGTGGACGACAAGGTAGTGAACGCCAAGCGCCTCGCACCGCTCGGCCTGGATGATGAGCGCATTGACCGAACGCTTCGCGTAGGTCGCGGTCGCCGCCGGGTTGGGCAGATACGGGGCGTGAACGAATATCGGTGAGATGCCGGAATCCCTCATGTCGGCCCGGAACTGGGCGACGTCCTCCGGGTCGAGCTTGGCCACGGCCCAGCCGCGCGGGTTCGAGCAGAACATCTGCATCGTCTCGCACTTGACGGCCCGAGCCCGCTCGCGGACGTTCTTGAATCCGCCGGCCATTGATACGTGGAATCCAAATCTCACGGTGGTAGGAAATACTAGGTCAAGCTGACAGAATGTCAAAAGGGGCAGGAAGACCGGAGGCGGGCACCGGCCCGTCCTGGCAGGCACTTGGGCTCCAGCCGGATGCGCGCCTTGACTCCAGGATTGGGCGCTCTACAATCCGGCCGTGACCCGGACCTCCCTTGAGCGCTACGGCTTCCCGATTCTGGCCGGGGTCCTGCCGCTTGCGCTCTACGCGTTCACCGCGTGCCGGGACATCTTTTGGATGGACTCGACCGAATTCATGCTGGTCGGGAGGCACCTCGCCATTAGTCACCCACCAGGGTACCCGCTGCTCACGCTCATCATCCGGCTGTTCAGCATCGTCCCGATTCTCGCGCTACCGTTCCGCCTGAGCCTTGTCGCGGCAATGGCGGCGGCTGGTTCCTGTCTGTTCGCCTACTTCATCATCCTGGAACTGAGCCGTGACCGGCTAGCAGGCCTCTTCTCCGCCCTGCTTTGGGGAGTCAGCTTCGAACTCTGGCAGCAGGCGACCGTACTCGAGGTCTACTCGTTTCAAGTCCTGCTCCTCTCCGTGCTGCTTCTGGCAATGGTCAAGTGGCGCAACATGGAAGTGCGGAACATAAAGAGACAAAGTGCGGGGACGACTGGCGCGAGATGGCTGCTGCTTGCGTTTTTCGTCTTCGGTCTCGCGCTGACCAACCACACGCCGATAGTGCTATGGATTCCGAGCCTGCTCATCCTATTGTTGACGTCACCGGCCCGACCCGGCCCGCGCGTCCTTGGGTTCGGCGTCCTGCTGATAGGACTGGCCATCTGTCTCTACATCTACGTGCCCCTGCGTTCGCCGGTGGTCAACGGCCAGTTCTGGACCGGCGTCGACAGCTTGTCCGACCTCTTCCAGTTCATATCCGGACGGATGTACCGCTACCGGTTGCTGGCCGGCGGAACCGCATACCTGGGCCGACAGGCTTCAATCCTGCCCTCGCTTGCCGGCAAGCAGTTGCTTGCCGCCTGGGCGCTGGTCATCCCGGGTGCTGTCCTGCTCTGGCGCTCGTACCGGAGCCTGCTGGCCGCGCTCCTGCTCGGCGCGGCAATCGTGACCGTCGCGGCACTGGCGTACAACATCCCGGACAAAGAAGGCTATCTGCTGCCCGCCTATCTGGCATTGCTCATCATGGTTGGCTGCGGGTTTGCGTTCCTGCGGAACACCCGTGCCAGACGGGCCATCGCGCCGCTCGGGCTGGTCCTCGTCGCCCTGCCGGTTGCGCTCTTCCTTCCCGTGCAGAACCGCAGCCGACTGCACGGCCTTTCCGACCTGTCGCGGGCGGTCTTGAGCAGCCTCCCCCCGAATTCCACGGTGTTCACTGACGACTACAGCCTGTATCAGGGAATCCGCTGGCAGCAGCAGATCGTTGGATACCGAGCCGACGTGGTCTCGGTCGTCCAGTACTACCTGGCAGTTCCCTGGTACCTTGACCAGCTCAGCCGAACCATGCCGGTCCCCGAGCCTGCTGCCGACATCGTCCGCCGACTGTGGCAGAACTCCGGCCGAGTGGACGACATCGACTTCGGTCAGCAGGCCAAAGCCGCCTCTCAACAGGCGATACTCCTGCTGGTGCGGAACCGGTTGCTCCAGAGTCGGGTCTTCTGGATCCCGGATGACTTCTCCGGTTGGCCCCAGGACTGGAACGGCCTGCACCTGACGATGCGCGGACTCTGCTATGAAGTCGCCGCCCAAGACACGCTGCCCGACCTTGACTCTCCCTTGCCGCCGGCGAGCCGATACCACATCACCATGTATCGAGACCTTGAGACACAGGACATCTGCCGCCGATTTGCGGTCACGGCCTGTCGCCGCGGCATCATCCGGCTTGCCAACAACGCCAATACCGAGGCAATCCGGGACTTCGACCTCTCTCTGCAGTACTTCCCTGACTACCCGTCGGCGATTGAAGACAAGGGCATCGTGTTCCTATACTCGAACCAACCGGACAGCGCCCGGTTCTACTTGAACCGGTTCATCACGCTGGAGCCGCAGTCGCCGGAGTTGCCGAAAATCAGGGAAATACTGGCCCGTCTCGGCAACTAGTCTGCAGCAGAGACGAGACTAAGCCCTGGCCCGCGGCTTCCTGACAGCCGCCACCACCGCGAAGATGAAGCCGAGCGTGATGAAGACGATCAGGCCGATTC
>JAPLUO010000334.1 GCA_026397595.1 Caldifarciminota bacterium | reverse complement strand
AACCGCATAGTCATAAAAGTCAAAGGTCAAGGGGCAAAAGGCAGAGATGCGGGCGGGCGAGACACTGTCTCATCGCCACCGGTTTCGCAATGGGCCACAATCAGGCCTAACGCCAGTACAGTCAGCCGGTTAAGCCCTGTCGGGCAGACACAATAAGACTCTGAGGGGTCGCCCCCTAAGCAGCTTTCGAGTTAGCTTTCGAATGAGGTTTTGAACGAGCTTTGAACCGAGCTTTTGACTGAGCTTTGTCGCGAGCTTTGAATCGAGCTTTCAAACGAGCTTTTCTGCGAGCTTTGAACCGAGTTTTGCGATGAGCTTTTGAACGAGCTCTTGAACAAGCTTTGAACCGAGCTTTGAAATGAGCTTTCAGAGAAGCTCTTGAAGGAGCTTTCTAAGGAGCTTTCCAACGAGCTTTGTCGCGAGCTTTAGCGGACGCGATGATTGCCGCGTTCGACGCCGCGCCGGCCTGCGCATCGGTAGTTGTGCTGACGCACGTCGGCTGCGAGCCGGAAAGGCGGGAGCTTACGCTCCCGCACTCCAAGGCTGCTTCGCAGCACGGAGGGGAACGGGACGCGAGCCACGAACCCCGCAATTCCTCAGCCGCCGTTCGCTATTTCCCCTTCGTTATCTGCTTCTTGCCGGAAGCGGTCTTTTGGGTTCGTGGGCGTCAAGGGGTTTTTCGCTTGACATTCCGTGTAAATCGGCTATAAATTACAGCTTACAAAGTTAGGTAAGATAGCAGTTTTTCTGATTTCGGCAACCACAGGAGGTCCGTTTGGCTCGTATCGCGGGTATTGACCTGCCCGATAACAAAGCGATTCTCTACGCGCTGCCGCACATCTACGGCATCGGCCAGCATACGGCGCGCAGGATTCTGACCGCAGCCGGTATCGATCCGACTCGTCGCACGAAGGATTTGAGCGACGATGACGTGGCCGCCATCCGTAAGGAAATCGACGGTGGCTACAAGGTCGAGGGTGAGTTGCGGGCCGAGATTTCCAGCAACATCAAGCACTACATCGAAATCGGCAGTTACCGCGGCGAGCGGCATCGCCGGCGCCTGCCGGTGCGCGGCCAGCGGACCCGCACGAACGCCCGTACACGCAAGGGGCCGCGGAAGACGACCGGCGTCATCAAGGTCAGGGCAACGCCGGCCGGAGCCAAGCCGCCGGCCGGAGCCAAGCCGGGAGCCGCAGCCAAACCGGCGGCCGGAGGTAAGGCAAATGCCACGTAAAGCAATCCGCAAGAAGGTCCCGCTACTGTGTGTTGCCCACGTTAATTCCAGCTTTAACAATACGATTGTGACAATCGCGGACCCGACCGGCGCTGTGGTTTCGTGGTCGAGTTCGGGCCGGGTCGGTTTCAAGGGCTCGAAGAAGGGGACGCCGTTTGCCGCGGGCCTGTGCGCCGAGGCGGCGGCGAAGGAAGCGGGCTCGCTCGGGGTGAAGCGGCTCGAAGTCCGGGTGAGCGGTGCGGGGCCGGGCCGGGAGTCGGCAATCCGGTCGCTGCAGAACGCGGGCCTGGACATCATATCCATCCGCGATATTACACCGATTCCTCATAACGGCTGCCGGGCCCCGAAGGCGCGCCGCGTTTAGCGGGAGACGAGGAGAGATGGCAAGATACATCGGACCGAAGTGCAAGAAGTGCCGGAAGAGCCGGGAGAATCTGTTTTTGCGCGGGGAGAAGTGCCAGTCGGACAAGTGCACGCTGATGAAGCGCGGCGAGATGCCCGAGGTGCGCGGCCGGCGCCGGGTGTCGGCATATTCAATTCAGTTGCGCGAGAAGCAGAAACTAAGGATGATGTACGGCGTCCTCGAGACGCAGTTCCACAATTACTTCACCAAGGCCGCGAAGAGCAAGAACACGGCGGCGACGCTCGTCATCCTGCTGGAGCGGCGATTGGATAACGTGGTGTTCCGGATGGGGTTTGCCAATTCCCGGGGACAAGCGCGGCAGTTCGTGCGCCACGGCCTGATTACGGTGAACGGACGCCGAATCAACATCCCGTCTTACCTGACCGATGGCGGCGACATCGTCGGCGTGAAGGGGGACGACAGCATGAAGGTCATCGGTGCGATTCTCGCGAATAAGCAACAGCCCGGGATGTCATGGCTTACGGTTGCCGCGGACCGCGGGGTCGGAACCGTGGT
>JAPLUO010000421.1 GCA_026397595.1 Caldifarciminota bacterium | reverse complement strand
ACGAGCGCCCGAGTCTCGACCGAGAGCCCCATACGCTCCAACGGAGCGGCCTGCTTCGCAGCTAGTTGCGCCACGACGGCTTCCCTAGCAGCTCTCCAGTCTTGGACTATCGCGGCCGTGTCGAGCGTGAATTCCGCGACTTCGCAGAACCGTGCCCAGAACTGCCGGCGCTCAACGGCAACCCTCACCGCACGCTCGAATCCCGCCGGCACATCGCTGCCGTGTGCTCGGTTGAGCGCCCCGAGTGCGTCTGACACCGTTCGCTTCAAAGCAGCATATGCGTCGCTGAAATACACCCGGTAGTGCTGTATTACGGACGACCCCTGAAGGTCCTGTGCGCAGAATGGGCACGGCTCTGCGGCTGTGCCGCCCACCTGCGGGATACGACGCATCCCGTCGGCCACCCACGTCTCGCCGCCGCGACCCAGTCTGGCTAGATGGGTCTGAACCTGCGCCAAGGTAGCAGCATCGAGAGCCGCCAAGTCTTGCTGGAGAACCCGCTCGACCGCTGCGAGGTCGAACTCGGGCAGACTGAGCAACTCGAAGGGCGGCGTCGTGCGAATCGCATCCTGCTCTTGCGCAGCGGCCAGAGCGCGTTCTGCCTCTTGGATGGCTTGGTCAATGTCAGGCCGTGCGGGTAGTGCGCAGAAGTCATCCATGGAGAATGGGCCTCGGTCCGCCGTCGGGACGGCACGTTCCCTTAACCTCAATTCCCGGTTGTGGTCCTCAATTCTCGCCACAGACTGCTGGAGCTGTCTGCCAAGCACCACTGCTGGTGCGCCTAAGATCAGCTCGTGCAGGTTCTGTCGGTGATGCGCCTGCACGGACAAGCCGGAATACACGTTCTCGTCGACAAAGACGTCGTCGAATACCACGACATCCGATAGCGTACGGTTCCAAGCATTGTTCTCGAACATCGCCGCCGGCGGTCCCCCACCGCAATCCAGCACCACGTGAGGCGGATGCTGGGCCGCGAGGCGATGCCGCTCTGTGATGGGGATTGGGTCGCCTGTAGCGAGTGACCGCAGCACTGCCGCGAGTGTCGTCTTGCCCCTGCCGTTCTCCGAGTAGATCAGCGTCAGTCGAGCGAATGGTAGGTTCTCGCCAGCATTCACCGAGTCGAACTGCCCGATGTTACGAAGCAGCTGAAACCGGTTTATCATGCGCCGACTCCCTGCCGGAACCGCGTCGCTTCGTTCACTCTCATTTTCCCGCTCATCAGCTTCGGCAGGAGCGCGTCGCGGATGGCGGCGAGGGCACGGGATTGCGCTACATGTGAGCGCATTTGTAGATGGACCGGACGCACTACGTTTTCGAATTCATCCAATACCCGCCGAGGTGGAACCGGCATCTGTATGGACCGCAGATACGTGACGGGGCGCGCGATAGAGGGCACGCCCGACGAAGACGTATTAGCAAGCAGCTTGTGCCGGCCTTCCGGTGAGGAGAAGTAGTACGCAACGTAGCTTGGGCTCATCTTCGCCAGATCACATGTCATGTAGAACTGCCGCTGAGAGATTACGTATCGCTCGTACTTTGAGTTTTCGGGAATCCAAGCCACTTGGCCGATGCTTCCTGCATGAGTGAACACTACATCTCCGCGATGTACGTTGGCGTTGATCAACCTATCGGCGTGCTCGGGCGTAACGAAGTTGTAGTCCGAATCATCCAGCATGATTCCCCAGAGGTGCTGCCCGCTGATAATCGGTACGCCTTCTGGCACGAACGTGTCCACCTTGATGGATGAACCAAAAGGACCCATCGCCACTCGGTCAGCGACATCGCCAACTGCTCTGACTTCCCATCCCTTCGGAATCATCCCGAGCGGCGAGTCGGTCATGCCCTTGTCGCTGAAGGGCTCGAAGTCCACGAACCAAGACTCAAAGATAGCCCGCGCAATCTGCTCTAATGTCTCATTCATCTTCCGGTTCAGCTCAATTTTGTCATCCAGCGCGCCGAGGGTGTCGGTGACCGTGCGCATGACGCGCGTGTCGTCCGGGAGTGGTATCGGGAACTCGCGCAAGGCATTCAACGGTATGTAGGCCTG
>JAPLUO010000264.1 GCA_026397595.1 Caldifarciminota bacterium | reverse complement strand
ACAAGGTGTATTGCGCCAACAACGACAGCAACACCGTGACAGTTATCGATGGTTCCTCCGACACGGTCGTCGCGACGGTGATCACTGAGTGGGGACCGTGGTCTTTCTGCTACGTGCCCGGCTTCAGTCGACTGTTTGTAGGGCACGAGCGCAGCGACAAGGTCGCCGTGATTGACTGCTCGACCGATAGCCTGCTTGATACTATTACGGTGGGACCAGCCCCGGGTGCGATGTGCTACAACCCGACGGATAACAAGGTTTACTGTGCCGAATTGGATGCGGCCGCTGTAGCCATCATCGACGTTGCCACAGACAGCATGCTCGTGAGGCCCACATCGGGAGACGGGCCCTACGCACTCTGCTACGACCGGCAGGACAACAAAGTGTATTGCGCAGACAACGGCAGTTTCCAAGTTACAGTTATCGGCGGCGCGACCAATCGCGTCCTAACCACGTTGGACACGCAGATGTCGCCCACACAGCTTTCCTACAACGCCCAGAACGGCCAAGTCTACTGCAGCAGCCAGTTCACTGACGACGTGGCGGTCGTGGATGTTGCAGACTGCCGTGTGACGGCGACCGTGCAAGTCGGGAATTACCCACTCGACCTTTGCCTCAACCCCCAAGACAACAAGGTATACTGCGCGAACTACATGAGCGGCGACGTCACGGTGATTGACTGTGCAGGCGATACTGTGGTAGCAACCGTACCGACGGGAGACTGTCCTCACGCATTGTGCTACAATCCTTCGATCAACCGGGTCTTCTGCTCGAATAACTGGTCTGCTAGCGTTGCGGTAATCGACGGCACGAGCAACGCCTTGGTAGCCAATATCACCGTTCCCGAGCGGCCCCGACGCCTCTGCTGGAATTCGCAGATGAACCGAGTCTATTGCTCGAATACGAGTAGTGTGGCGGTGATCGACGCAGCTGCCAATCAGGTCATCGCTACGATCGCCGTACCGCAGGGCGGGACCGGCCTGATCTACGTCCCAGAGCTCAACACTCTGTGGTATGGCGGTGACAGTAGCGTCAGTGTCATCGACTGTTCACTCAATCAGGTGATTACGACCAAGCCCGTCGGCCACTGGCTGAACGGATTCTGTCACAACGCGCGGAGGCACAAGGTGTACTGCTCGGACGACTACCTGCGGTACATCACAGTTCTCGACGACTCGACTTGTCAGGTCATAGGCTCGGCGGCCATCGTGGAGTGCGCGCAATCGATGTGTTACGACGATGCGAACGACAAGCTATACTGCGCTGCCGCGGACGGCAATTGCGTGACGGTCATCGATGGTGTGACCAATGCCGTAATCCGCAACATCCCAGTTGGGCAGCTTCCCTCGAACTTGGCCTGGGTTCCTGACCAGAATCGTATCCTTGTCGCCAACCTCAACAGTTCGAGCATCTCGGTCCTGCGAGACTCGATGTCGGGAATCGAGGAGAGCTTCAAGCCGCAAGCCACAAGCCACAAGCCCGCGGTCACTGTCGTCCGCGGCGTGCTGCGCTTGGCAGATAGCTCAAGCACAAGCTCAAGCACAAGCTGGTTGCTGGACATCTCGGGGCGGAAGGTGCTCGACCTGAAGCCCGGCCCGAATGACATCTCGCGCCTCGCGCCGGGAGTCTATTTCGTCCGGGCTGTCAGCCGCGAACTGTCAACCGCAAGCTGTCAGAAGGTCGTCCTGACCGACTGACGTAGCCCGATAATCAGAAGGGGCGCGGAATGCCGCGCCTCTTTCGGTGTAGACAGTTACCCGGCCCCGCGCATCAACTCGGCTTTGGTTGACTTAGCCCGACACCGGCTCAGAATTGTAGTGAAAGGAGACCATCGATGCGAACGCTGACCATTACTTTCGCGCTTGCCCTGCTCGTCGTTGCCGGCTGCAGTCCGAAGGCCGCGCCGGTCCCGGCGGCCCCACGTCAGTCCAAGACCGAAGCGGTAACCAATCTGCCCAAGCTCTGGGACTTCTGGGCGACCTGGTGCCCGCCCTGCAAGCAGTTGAAGCCGACCATTGAAGCCCTTGAGAAAGAATACGAGGGCAAGGTTGAAATCAAGTCAATCGACGTTGACCAGAACAAGGACCTTGCGCAGAAGTTCGGTGTGCAGGCAATCCCCACGCTTGTCTTCCTCGATGCCAAGGGCAACGAACTCTCACGCATCGTCGGCCTCGTTCCGAAGGACACAATCGTGGGCCGCTTCAAAGCCCACGGGTTCATCCAGTAGCGGTCGAGCGGGTTTCTTTGGAGTGCGGGAGCGATAGCTCCCGCTCTTCCGGTCACAGCGGTTCTACTCGCCTCGCAGGACGGCGAGGAACAGGTAGACGCCGATGACGCCGGCCGCGACGAAGGCGACGACGCCGATGACCGGCACGAGCGCACGCAGGGCGGTGGGCGCCGCGACCACGAGCAACGATGCGCCGATGATGATTGCCGCGAGCACGATGGCGGCGGCGAGCTGGTTATTGGAATGGCTCAGGCTCCGGGCGATCTGGCGCAGTTCTTCGTGGTCGATCTGGAGCTTCACCTCGCCCTTCTTCAGCCAGTCGCTGATCTGCCGCAGGTCGGCGGGCAGGTCGCGCGCCAGCGACTCGATGTCGGCCGCCGAGCGGCGGATGTCCTTGAACCAGCCCAGGGGGCCGAACCGGCGCCAGGCCAGCCGTTCGAGGAACGGCTTCATCTCTTCGACGAAGTTGAACTGCGGGTCGATGAGCAGGCCGAGCCCTTCGACCGTGGCGAGGCCGCGCGCGAGCATCGCCAGCCCGGCCGGTATCGCGATGCGGTGCCGGTGGCTGACCGCGACTAACTCCCGCAGCATCCGCCCGAGCGAGAGCTCCCGCAGGTTCGCGCCGTAGTAGCGGTCGAGCAGGTCCTGGATGTCGGCGCGCAGAAGGACTTCGTCGACGCGCCCGGTCTTCGAGCCGACCTTGAGCACGAACCGCGTCAGCCGGTTGCTGTCCTGCTGGTATGCGGCGAGCAGCATGTCAACCAGCAGGTCGCGGGTGTCGGTGTCGATGCGGCTGAACATCCCGAAGTCGATGACGCCCAGCCTGCCGCCGGACATCACGATGAGGTTGCCGGGGTGCGGGTCGGGCTGGAAGAACCCGTGCTTGAATATCATCTTCATGTACACGCTGCTGCCGGACTGCCCGAGCTTGTGCCGGTCGACACCGGCCCGCTCAAGCCCGGCCGCGTCGGTCGGCTTGACGCCGGTCAGCAGGTCAAGGACAAGCAACCGTCTGGTCGTGTAGTCCCAGTATATCTTCGGTATCACGACCGACTCGTCGGCGGCGAAGTTGCGACGGCAGATGTCGGCATTCTGCCCTTCGTGGACGAAGTCGAGTTCGAGCCCGAGCCCGCGGCCGAACTCGTTGACGAGCCCGACCGGGTCATAGGCGGCGAGGTCGGGCTGGTGCCGCTCGATGAACCGGGCGACCGAAGCGAGGATGGCGAGGTCGCCTTCGACCATTGTCGCGATGCCCGGCCGCTGGACTTTGACCGCGACCTCCTCGCCGGTCGCAAGTTTCGCGCGGTGTACCTGGGAGAGCGACGCGGCCGCGAGCGGCTCGCGGTCGAACTCGGCGAAGACGTCGCCGGGCAGGCGGCAGGTCTCGGCGCCGATGACGCGCTCGACTGTATCGTACGGGATGCCCGGCACGCTGTCCTGCAGTTTCGCCAGCGCTTTCAGGTAGTCCGGCGGCATGATGTCGGGCCGGGTGGAAAGCATCTGGCCGAGCTTGATGAACGTCGGCCCGAGTTCTTCGAACGCCTTGACCAGCCGCTCGGGCTCGGTAAGCGCGGCCACGTCGGACCACGCCTTGTGCCCCAGTTTCAGCCGACGCTCGAGCCCGAACTTCGCCGCGAGCTCGGCGAAGCCGTAGCGGATCAGCACCGCGCCGATGTGCCGCGCGCGGTTGAGCTGGCGACTGCCCTTCAGCCAGCCGAACGGGTCAAAGCCCGGCCCCGGGGCGGGCTGCCGGCAGAGCTCTTCCGGGTTCTCAGGCAAACGGTCTCCTCATGTTATGGCTCGTGCCTGATGATAACCCGGCCGCCGACGGTGTCAAACCGCACTGGACGTCGAGGCGGTACGCGGCCGCCTCTGCTCTCCATTCCACGGCAACGGTCAGTGCCGCAGCAGACGCAGTCCCTGCACCGGCTGGAACCACGCCAGCAGGCGCAGGTCCTTCTGGGGGGCTATCCGCAACTGCGTCACTTTGACCATGACGAAATAACCCTGTTCGGTATGGCATGCCGCGTAAACCGGCGCGTCGGCGACGGCCGCCGTGCTCTTCCACATGGTGTCGCTGAACGGCGGAACCGGCCCCTGCTCGTCGGCCAGCACCGCGAACCGCGTCACGTGCCAGCGTCCGGCAGGCACGCTGCCGCCCGAATCCCCCGGCGCGAGGTCCGGGCTGGCAAGATAGTAGGTCGGCCCGTCCGACCCCGGCTTGAAGTCGGTCACGTAGAACTCAGTTGAGTCGACCCACGTCGCGTCGCCCATCTCGTAGGCCTTGGCGAGCCATGCCGGCTCGGGCCAGCCGCAGCCCGGCTCGCCCTGCCCGCTCAGCTCGCCGACCGTTGTCGTGCCGGCGTGGACGGGAATAGTCGAAAGCGTATCTACGCCCTCATAGGGAGTCGCGCCGAACAAGGCAAGCACCGAATAGTCGCCTGTCATTCCCGACGGGTTGTGTTCGCAGGTCGTATCGGTGGTTTCGCACGCGACGACGGGTGGACCGCCTCCGACCGGCTTGAACATCACGCGGTACAGGCTCGGCGTGCCTTCGACCGGCGGGCTCCAGGTCAGCCGCACGGTCGTATCGGTCTCTGCCCGGAGCGACAGGTTCAGCGCGGGCCCGCCCGGGACGTTGACCGCCGTGACAGTCAGCGCATCTGACCACTCGGATATCAGGCCCCCGCCGTCGCGCGCCCGCGCCGCCACGACGTAAATACCGGCAGTGTCGTACACGTGGTCGACTGACAATGTCTCGCCGCTGGCGGTCGAATGTCCCCAGTTGCCGACCGCGCCGCCCCAGTCGAACTGGAACTCGAGATTCTCCCCTTGTGGATGAACCGCCATCACCTTGTACGTGTAGGTGACTCCGGTCGTGCAGTACACCTGCCCCACCGGCGTTATCGGCTTGCCCGGGCGGCGATTGGGAAATAGCCACGACCAGCGAGTCGGACCAGCCCGATTCTTTCTCCTTGGGGTCACGCGCGTTCACGCGGATCGTGTAGCGGCCGGTGTCGGCGAAAGCGTGCACGCGGAGCACCGGCTGGCCGCCGGCATAGTAAGGCGACCACTCGATACTGCTCGTGTCGCCCCACGCGAACTTGTAAGCAACCTCCTGCCCTTCCGGGTCGGCAGATACGACCGCGTAGGCCAGGGAGTCGCCCGGACGTCCGGCCGCAGGGCCGGTCAACTCGGGCCGACTCGGCGCGCGGTTGCTCGCGCACGACGCAAGCAGCACGAAAGGAAGCACGGCAAACCCGAATTCTCTCATTCGACCTCCTGTTAACAGGCAGTCGTTCTACAGCGCTGAGCCCCCGGAGTCAAGCGCGGCGCTCCGCGGACCGCACTTCTCGCCACGCTTGACAGTACGCTAACATTTCTATATTTTCAGAAATATGGATATCACCAACAGGCAGTTGACGACCGCATTTCTGGCCGCGCTGGGCAGTGAGTACCGAATGCGCATCGTCGAGTTGCTGGCGGTCGGCGAGCGCTGTGTGTGCGAACTCACCCCGCACTTTCCGACCGCCTTCTCCGTCGTGTCGCACCACCTCTCCGTGCTGGAACAGGCCGGCATCATCGTCTCGCGACGCGATGGTCGCTGGATGCGCTACCGGCTTACCGACGACTCGGTGCTGGAACTGCTCGACAGCGCGCGGCAACTGGCCAGGCGCGGCAAGGCCGGCCGTCGCACCGCGCGCAGGCCAAAGGCCTCGGAACGTGCCGCACGCTAACGGACATAAGGAGAACCGATGCCAAAAAATGAAGATGAAGTCAGAAAGTCGGTGAGAGACGGCTACGCCAAGGTCGCCCGGGCCAGCAACTCCTGCTGCGGCCCGACCAAGAGCTGCTGTGGGACCTCTGCGCCCGAGACGGTCAGCCGCACGATCGGCTATTCGGCCGAGGACCTGGCCGCTCTACCCGAGGGCGCGGACCTCGGCCTGGGCTGCGGCAACCCGGTCGCGCTTGCGTCACTCCGGCCCGGCGAGACCGTGCTCGACCTCGGGTCCGGCGCCGGTATCGACTGCTTTCTCGCTGCGCAGAAAGTCGGACCGACCGGCCTGGTCATCGGCGTAGACATGACGCCGGAGATGATTGAAAAGGCACGACAGAACGCCGACAAGGTCCGGGCTCCGAACGTCCAGTTCCGCCTCGGCGAAATCGAGCACCTGCCGGTCGCGGACAACTCGGTGGACGCGGTCATCTCTAACTGCGTTATCAATCTATCGCCGGACAAACCCCAGGTCTTCCGCGATACGTTCCGGGTCTTGAAGCCGGGCGGCAGGTTGATGGTATCGGACATCGTGCTTGCGGCCCCGCTGCCGCCCGCCCTGCTCAAGTCGGTCGCGGGCTACGTGGGCTGCATCAGCGGCGCGAGTCTGCGAGCCGACTACCTGTGCATGATGGTTAACGCCGGGTTCAGCGACGTCCGCGTGGTCTCCGAGGAGCGCTTCCCGGTTGAAGCCACCGCGAGCGACCCGACCCTGCAGGCGCTGGTGCGCGAGTCGGGACTGTCGGTCGACGAACTGCGTCGCGCCGCGACCGGCGTGATGAGCATCAGGGTCTCGGCAGTCAAGCCGGCAAAGTAGCGGTCGATGCTCGGCAGTCTACTCGCCAATATCGAGAGACTCATTACCACTCAGCCGTTGCTCGCCGTGCCCGTGTTCTTCCGGGGCGGCTGGCGCCCGCCTTGGCAGACAACTCCTCGGCATTCGCCCGGCCTTGTGCATCCCAGACGTACATCGCGACACCTACCATCTGACGCCAAAAGCAGCGCTTGACAGCCGGCGTCGATTATTGCATAATTGTGCAATGATGCAAAAGTCGAACCGGACAATGCCGGAGTCCCTGTTTGCGGCTCTAGGCAACGATGTGCGATTGAGCATTGTCGGGCTGCTGGTCAAAGGCGAGCGGTGCCTCTGCGAGATAGCCCCGCATTTCCACCAGGACCCGTCGGTCATCTGCCGCCACCTGCAGATTCTCGAACGTGCCGGTGTGGTCCTTTCGCGGCGCGATGGCCAGCGCATATTCTACCGACTCGCCGACCATCGGACGGTCAAGCTTCTTGAGACCGCATTAGACATTGTCGAACACCCCAGTCGGGCGCGTGCCGTCGGCCCCAAAGCACCGAAGGAGGACAAGTAATGCTGAGTTCTCTCCTCGCCAACGTCGAGAAGCTCATTACGACCCAGCCGCTGCTCGCCGTACCGGTCGTATTCCTCGGCGGCCTCGTGACTGCCCTTAACCCGTGCGTGCTGGCCTCGATCCCGCTCGCCATCGGCTTTGTCGGCGGGTACGCGACCGGCCGGTCCAAGAGCTACGCCCTGCTGCTGGCAGTGTTCCTCTTCCTTGGTATTGCCGCGGCGTTCACCGCGCTCGGCATGGTCGCGAGCCTTGCCGGCACGCTCTTCGGTACGACCTCGAAGTTCTGGCCCATCCTGATAACCGTCGTCTGCCTGGTGATGGGCGGCCAGATACTTCTCTTCCCCAACTTCGAGATACCGATGCCGCGCGGGTTCGCGCCAAAGACGGGCGGCATCGTCGGCGCGTTCCTGCTCGGCGCCCTGACCGGCGTTATCGCTTCGCCCTGCGCCATGCCGGTGCTGGCCGTTCTGCTTTCCTACGTCGCCGCGAAGGGCAACGTCGTCTACGGCGGCCTGCTGCTCTTCACCTACGCGCTCGGCCACTCGCTGCTGGTGCTCGTCGCCGGCAGCTCAATCGGGATAGCCGAAGCAATGGTGAACTCCAAAGGCCTGAAGAAGGCCTCGGTCATTCTCAAGAAGGCCTCGGGCGTGCTGCTTCTGCTCGTGGCTGCGTATTTCCTGTATGACATCTTCAAACGATAGGAGTTGAATGTGATGTTGAGACGACTGCTACTGACCGTGATAGTGACCGGCTTCGTCCTGATGCTGCAGCCCGGATGTGGCGGCGGTGCCAAGGCGCCAATCGCTGCCAAGCCTGATACCACGGCTCAGATCGGGGCCATCTGTGACACGACGCTCGACACGACCGCGATGACTCCCGCCGCGGTTGCGCCCGACGCCCAGAAGCCCGCACCGGCCAAGAAGGTTGAACCTGAGCCGCAGAAGCCGAAGCCTGAACCCGAAAAGGTCGCGGAGAAGCCCAAGGTACTTCCCCGGATGTGGGACTACGGCTCGACCAACTGCATTCCCTGCAAGGAGATGAAGAAAATCCTCGACCCGATGATGGCCGACTACAAGGGCAAGGTGGATATTCGCATTGTCATTGTCAGCGAAGAGAGGGAGTTGACGCAGCAAGCTCGCATCCAGATCATACCAACTCAGATCTTCTACGCCCAGGACGGCAAGGAGCTATACCGCCACGTCGGCGTCTACCCGCGCGACTCCATCGTCGCGAAGTTCAGAGAGTACGGCTGGGAGTAGTCGGTGAAAGAACGCTACAAGCTCCTCGTTATCCTCGCCGTCTTCCTGTTCTTCTACTTCGTGCCGCTCGGTGGAAGCCGGATTCAGGGTGCCCTGCTCGAAGGGTTCCAGATGCTGCAGGAATACGCCCGGCTCCACGTCCTGCTTTGCCTCGTGCCCGCCTTCTTCATCGCCGGCGCCATCCAGAACTTCATCTCCAAGGAAGCCATCCTCAAGTACTTCGGCCCGAAGTCCAACAAGGTCCTTGCCTACTCGATAGCCTCAGTCTCGGGCGCGATTCTCGCGGTCTGCTCTTGCACCGTGCTCCCAATGTTCATGGGCATCTACCAAGCCGGCGCCGGTCTCGGTGTCGCCGTCTCCTTCCTTTACTCCGGTCCGGCAATCAACATCCTCGCCATCTTGATGACGGGCCGCGTTCTCGGCCTTGAGCTTGGGCTAGCCCGGGCCATCGGCGCGATCGTCTTCTCCGTCGTCATCGGCCTGCTGATGGCATTCATCTTCTTCCGCTCCGAGAAGGCGCGAGCCGAGGCCTCCGGTGCGTTCGATATGGAAGCAGCCAAGGGCGGACGCCGGCTCTGGCAGAACATCCTCTACTTCGCCTCGATGATTCTTGCGCTCATCTTTCTCACGTGGAGCAAGCCGAAGGAACCGATTGGCTTCTACAATGCCATCTATTCGGTTCACTGGTGTCTCGCGGGCGCATCGCTTCTCGGCCTCGCGCTGATGGTCTGGCGCTGGTTCAACTCCGAGGAGCGCAGGGCCTGGGTCGCCTCCACGTGGACTTTTTCCAAGCAGATTCTACCCCTGCTCTTCGGCGGCGTGTTCGTAGCCGGTTTCCTGCTCGGACGGCCGGGTCTCGACGCCGGCATCATTCCGAATCACATCATCGCCGGTCTGGTAGGCGGCAACTCGCTCTGGTCCAACCTGTTTGCCTCGGTCTCGGGCGCATTGATGTACTTCGCTACGCTCACCGAGATTCCGATTCTGCAGGGCCTCATCGGGTCAGGGATGGGGAAGGGCCCTGCCCTCGCACTGCTCCTTGCCGGCCCGGCCCTGTCCCTGCCCTCGATGATAGTCATCGTTCGTATGATTGGAGCTAAGAAGGGCCTGACTTACATCGGCCTCGTTGTGGTCCTGTCGACCATCGTCGGTATGCTCTACGGAGCGTTCCTGTGACGCGCATCCTGTTCGCCTGCGTCGGCAACTCGGCCCGCAGCCAGATTGCCGAGGCGTACTGCCGCGATTTGGGGCGCGACGTCGAGTGCGCAAGCGCCGGGTCCAGCCCGGCAGCACAGGTTGACCCGAATGCGATTGCAGCAATGAAGGAAGCCGGGGCAGACATCTCCTCTGCCCGGCCCAAGGGATTCAAGGACCTGCCCGACCTGAAGTACGACTACCTCGTGACGATGGGCTGCGAGGTCGGCTGTCCGTTCATGTCCGGCGTGAAGGTCGTCGCGTGGGAAATCCCGGACCCGCACGGCAAGGACATCGCCGAGTTCCGCAGTGTACGGGACATCATCAGGGCCGAGGTGACGCAACTACTGGCCAAACTAGGTACGCTGAGGACAAAGGAGTGACAATGGACGCCAAGATGGCCGGCACTCGCGCTGCTGCTCGCCGGTCCCGCACTCTCCCAGCCCTCGACGATTGTCAACGTCCGCGCGATTGGAACCAAAAAGGACCTGACCTGCATCGGCCTCGTTGTTGGCCGGTCGACGTGCGTCGGACTCCTGGTCGGCAGGCTGTTCTAGAAGGAGTAATCCATGTTTCACCGAATACTCGTAGCGACTGACCTCTCCCCGGCGTCCGAGCACCTGCCCGCGGCGGTTGCCAGTCTCCGCTCGCTGGGCGCTTCCGAGGCCGTTCTGGTCTACTGCCTGGAAATCCGCGATGTCGACAAGGTAGCCGGCACGCTAGTGAAACTCGCCCGGCCGGCCCTTGAACGGCAGCGGCAGGCGCTGGCCGCAAGCGGCTTTGCGGCCACCATCGAAGTCCGCCTCGGCCCGCCCGCCGTCGAAATCAATCGGGCCGCTGTGGAGAAGGACTGCTCGGTAATCGTTGTCGGCTCGCACGGTCACAATCTGGCCGCGGATATTCTGCTCGGCGGCGTCGCCACCGCGGTGATTCACAGTGCCGCCAGACCGGTGCTGCTGATAAAGATGAAGCTACGTTCCGAGGGCGAAGCGATGGTCTGCGAAGGAGCGCCCTGCGACCCGCTGACTCACGTGCTCTACCCCACCGACTTCTCGGACAACGCCGAAAGTGCCTTCTCCTACCTGGAGAAGATAGTCGAGTCCGGCGCGAAACGAGTATCCCTGCTCCACGTTCAGGACCGGGTGGTCGGCGAGTATCTCAGAGATCGCCTGGACGAGTTCAACGCCACTGACACCGCCCGTCTGGAGCAACTGCGCGACCAACTGCTGGCAAAAGGGGCCACCGACATCCGAATCGAAGTGCCTTACGGCGCGGTCGCCCAGGAAATCCTCGACCGGATAACCGGCAACGAGGCGTCTTTCGTGGTGATGGGCACCCAGGGCCGGGGACACATCGGCGAACTCTTCCTCGGGAGCATCAGCCACAAGGTAGCCCGGCGCTCACCGGTACCGGTGCTCATGGTGCCGCTGGAACGCAGCTCGAAGAAAGAGTGAAGAAGCGCCCCTAAAGGAGGCTAATCATGCCGTGGTTTGCCGGAATCGAACGAGCCGAAATCAACTGGCATCCGACCATTGACCATGACCGCTGCGTCAAATGCGGCATGTGCATGAACTGCGGGAAGCAGGTGTATGACTGGACCGAAGCCGGACCGAAGGTCGCCCGTCCCATGAACTGCATAGTCGGCTGCTCAACCTGCGCCAACCTCTGCCAGGGAAAGTGCATTTCCTTCCCTTCCCTCGAAGAGCTGCGACAGGTGTACAAGCAGCGCGGGGTCTGGGCAAAGGTCAAGCAGGAACTCAAGAAGGAAGGCAAGATACAATAGGAGGAGTTATGGATATCAAAATCGTCGGCATCGGCTGTTCCCGCTGCCAGGAACTCGAAAAGCGGGTCATCGATGTATTGGCGGAGCTCAACATCGCCGCCGGGGTCGAGCACGTCACCGAGCTGAAGAAGTTCGCCGCGCTGGGCATCTTCATGACGCCCGGGCTGGTGATTGACGGCAAGGTCGTTGCTCAGGGCAAGGTGCCGTCCAAAGACGAGCTAAAGAAACTCCTCGGCGGGGGCAAATAGCCGTGGCCGGTTGCTGCGCCTCGAACGAACCGACCTGCGCCTGCGGCTCAAAGGACGTCCTGCTGCTTGCCTGCTCCGGCGGCTCCAACGTCGGCCAGATTGCCAACGACGCGGCCAAGGCGCTCGACGGCTACGGCCAGGGCTCGATGTACTGCGCCATCGGGGTCGGCGCGCAACTGCCCGGATTCGTCAAGGGCGCGGGCAAGAAACCCTGTGTTGCCATCGACGGCTGCGGGACGGGCTGCGTCCTCAAGATACTGGAGAACATCGGTGTGAAGCCGGCGGCCCACGTCGTCGTCACCGAGCTCGGCATCAAGAAGCACGGCGCGTTCGACTACACCAACGACGACATCGCCAAAGTCGTCGGCGCGGTCGTGGACGCCCTTGCCGCCGGCCAGACCTGAGGGCTCGCCGGGTGTCGTTGACGCCTGGGACGACCGCGCAGGCAAGACCCCGCAGCGGGACCGCCCGTTTGCTGGCCGGGCTTCTGCGCTTCTCCCGCCATTGGGCCGCAATCAGCGCCGCATACGTGACGTTCGGCTCAGCCTGTTCCAGCTACGGCCACCCCGACTTTCCAGTCAACATCGGTATCGTCGGGATCTTCGGCGTGCTCGGCGCACTCACTGTCAATTACGGCCGGCGCTGGCTGGCCGCCATCCGCAACCACACTAGGAGACAAAATCCATGAACGACCTGCGACAGCTATCCGACCGCCTGCGGACAGTCATCGGCCTTGAGCACGACGCGGTCGGCGTCTTCCTGCTTAATGCAGACTCCGACCTCAAGCCGTTCGAGAACTACGAGCGGGTTCAGCGTCATCGCTACTGCCAGTTGCTGATGAAGGCGCGTTCCGGGAAGTCAGTGCTGCTCGAAGCTGCCGAACTCGCCTGCCCGGCCGCGGCGGCCGCGTTCGGGCTGCGCAACCTACCTGAAGGTCTGGCTCAGGGCAAGGGCCTGGTCGGGTTCGGCATCGTTGCCGCGCCGGAAACCGGCAAGCGGATGTTCGAGAAGATGCCCCATCTCGCACCCGGGACCGTGAAGTACATCGCCGCCGCGCCGCTACCGGAATGTCTGTCAGTACCTGATGTAGTCGTGGTGGAAGACTTGCCCGAACGGCTGATGTGGCTTCTCCTGGCCGACCTCAACGTCGCGGGCGGCGAACGGCGCACGAGCAGCACCGCAGTCCTCCAGGCCACATGCGTTGACTCGACCATCATCCCGATGCTCGAGAATCGGCTCAACTTCACGTTCGGCTGCTACGGCTGCCGCGAAGCCACCGATATCGGCCCCAACGAGGCGGTGCTCGGCTTTCCCGGTGACAGGCTGCAGGCGATTGTCGAGGCGCTCGCCTTCCTGGCCGAGAAGGCAATTCCCAGGTCCCGAGCCAAGACCGCCTGCTCCAATGTGTCCTGAACACCCCTCGCGACGCGCCTGACGCTGGCCACCGTTTCTTCCGGCGTTCGCCAAGGCGCAAGAACGCTCGACTTCGGGCCCGGTCCGGCTGCTATTACCTATGTGCGCAGAAGCGCAGATAGCGAGCGGAGGCCTACCCCTCTCGCAGCAGGGACGAGCGGACTGGCCGAGGAAGCGGCCGTGCTCAGAGTCCTGTCCGACCCGACGCGCCCGTAATCTGGTTTCTGACTCGAAGTACGGCTCCTCTCACCGGTATTGGAGAAGCCGCAACCCCAAACGCAACACGGTTCGTTCTTTCGGGCGTTGTACAACGTCCTTCGGCAAGTCCTTCCCCTTTCGGGAGTTCCGACTTCTGGTGTCTGCATTCTGACTACTGCATTGTCCGAGTTTCTCCCGTCCCCTAGACGGCTGGGGGAGTCCCTGCCCCTTATGCGGCCCCTGTTCCGGCACCCGCAACAGCCGCCGCTCCGGCCCTGGGTACGACGCCCGCTCCTGCTCTCGTTCCTGTCCGATGACCTGGCCTCGTACCTGTGCCCGTTTATCCACCCGCACCGGCACCGGTTCCGGCTCCTGCAACCGCGCCTTGAACTGCGCCCAGCCCTCGTACCGGTGCAGCCGCCGTTCCTCCAACCGCAACAGCCCTCGCACCTGCGCCTGCACCAGGTCCTGCAACAGCACCCGCTCCTGCCGCTGCAACGGCGCTTGCTCCAGCCCCTGCAACAGAGCAGCCAACAGCAGCCGCTCCTGCTCCTGTAACGGCCCTCAGTCCTATCCCTGTCTCGCTAATCCCGTAACCCGCTCGACCTTCTGTCCGTCACTGCAACCTGCAATCTGGAGACTGGCAACTCGCGCCTCCGGCGCGTCCCGCCGCCTTGACATCCCGGCGCGCCGAGGCGGGACTTAAGACTCGTCTCTGCCGGTATCTTGCATGCGCCGGGTCGGCCGGAAGTTGTTGAAGTTCCAGTTGAGGCTGAGCGTCAGTATCGGGGGCCGGTGCTTGAAAGACGACTGCGAGTAGAAGTCGTCGCCGAACGAGCTTGACGCTTCCCCGCCGGTGCCGAGCAGGTTCCTGGCCTGCAGGACCACGGCAATTCGCTTGAAGAACACCTGTCGGACTGCCATGTCTGTCCTCAGTACTCCTTCGCGCCGGCCCTGAGCCGAGACCGAGGGGCTTTCGCACACGGCGTTGAGCTGGACCTTGGTGCCGGTCGGCAACCGGAATTCGTTGCCGAGTTGGGCGCTCCAGTTGATGCTCGACCGGCTGAACTCCTGCTCGCGGACGGCGCCGGAAATCCGGTAGTCGTAGACGTCTCCGGATGGGCTGATTGTCCACCACTTGTACGGCAGGACGTCCAGCGACAGTTCGGCCCCGAGCGAACGGTCATTACCGACGTTCAGGGGTTCATGTAACACCACGCCTTCGCGGTACAGGGACTGTACGTCATCGAACTTGTCACTGGTCGTCCGGTAGTACGCCGTGGCCGACGCCTGCCCGGCCCCAAGCGGGATGGCCGTGCCCGCCTCCAGTGAATTGACGTACTCGGGTCGCAGCGCGGGGTTACCCTGTTGCACGTTGTAGGCATCCTGCCAGACCAACGATGGGATGAAGTCACGCCCGGTTGGCCGCCGGGTCCGCCGGGCGTAACTTGCCTGAATCACGCGATTGCCGCCGAGTTGGTATGACAGGTGCATTGTCGGGAACAGGCCCTTCGTGGTGAAGAGCAGCACGGAGTCCATGCCGGAGTCGTCTATCCGCTGGCTGCTGTATTCTCCGCGCAGCCCGGCCTCGTACTCGAGACTGCGCCATCTTCCGGTCCATGTGGAGTACAGCGCGTGGATGTCGTAGGCCAGCGACGTCGTCGAACCGTAGTCGGGCAGGTACAGAAAGCTGTCCGTTGCCGGGTCGTACTGATAGACACCGTTCTCGAAGGTAGGGCGGCCAAACGAACTCTGATACCCGGCCTCGAACCGGCCCGCGCCGTTGACCGGCAGGACGTAGTCCGCGTTGAGAAGCCAGCGGCTGGCCGGCCCGGTCTGGGTCGCCCGCCAGCCGCTGACTTGTTCGGTGCCATCAAACAGCCCCGTTGTCGTGGAGCCGGTGTGCCCACGACGCTGGAGTTCGGCCCGGACCGAGATGCCGTGCGCGGTGTCCGCGAGCGAACCGAAGCCGTGCCGGTGCTCAATGGCGGCCGAGACGTAGTCTCCGCCCATAAGCCGGTGGTCATCGCTTTGGTAACGCGTCGTGTCCACACCCTGGCTCGACCACTGCTCCGAGACGACACTCTGGTCAGACCCCATGCGGGTGTGGCCGTAGAAGATGCCGAAGCTCGTGCGATCGGTTCTGGCCCAGCCAAGATCGAACCCGGCACGGGCCCCGGCGATACGTGGGTCCCGGGTCAAAGTCCCGACCGAGCGGACGTGAAGGGTCTCTCCGGTGTCGTCTGTCCACTGCTCCGAAGTCAGCGCACCGGGCATTGCACGCCGGTTGTAGTCCGCGGCCGCGAACACACTGAGATTCCCGCTCGTCCAGCTCAGGGTGAAATCGCCGCCGTATCTGCTCCAGAGCCCGCCGTTGGCGTTGACGACGCCGGACAGCCCGCTGCCCCGCTGGCGCTTGGTTATCAGATTGATGATGCCCGTGGCCCCTTCGGCATCATACTTGGCCGAAGGATTGGTGATTATCTCTATCCGGTCAAGGGTCCCTGCGGGCATCTGGCGCAGCGCGTCAGAGGCTTCCATCAGGGTCGGCCGGCCGTCAATCAGCACGCTGAAGTTCCGGCTGCCGCGCAGCGCGACGTTGCCGTCAACGTCTACTTTCACCGAGGGGACGTTCTCCAGCACGTCGACCGCTGTGCCCGAGGCGGCCGTCACCTGCCGGGCAACGTCTACAACCCTCTTGTCTATCTTGTAGGTCAGGGCCGGACGCTCGGCCGTTGCCTCCACTCCGGGCATCGCCACCGCGTTCTGACGCAGTTCGGTACGGCCGAGGTCAGCCTTCGCTCCGGACGCGACTTCGACGTCTCTCACCCGGATGGGCCGGTAGCCGATGAACGACACCTCGACCAGGAACCGGCCTGACGGAACGCCGGTCAGAGCGTAGCCGCCGTCTGCCCGCGTGACTGTGCCGGTTATCAGGCTTGAGTCTGCCTGCCGGTACAGAACGACGTTGGCATACTCAATCGGGACTCCGAGGTCGGCGTCGTAGACCTGCCCGACAATGACGCCGCTGGGGGCGTCATTCCCCGTTCGAGAACCCGGCTGGGCGGACAGCACGACCGGCAGCAGGCATCCAACGACAAGGAACGTCTTGATGATTGTGTTCATAGTCTCCTTAGACACGGTTATCGCTCTGTCCCTGCGGTTGCTTGACATCCAATTCAGTATACGCTAAAATACCATAATATCAAGAGCCATCAGATGAGACTGCGCGAAGCGGCCGAAACCCAAGCCGTGCTATTTGCCGCGCTCTCGACCGAGAGCCGGGTGCGCATCGTGCAACTGCTGTCGAAGGACACGCTTTGCGTCGGTGAGCTGTCCCGGCGGACTGGCATCACCGACGGCGCAGTGTCCCAGCACCTGAGAGTCCTGCGCTCGGTCGGACTTGTCCAGGCGGAGCGCCGGGGCTATTACGTCCACTACCGGCTCACGCCGGGCGCGGCCGGCAGGCTGAAGGCCGCCCTCGCCGCTGTCCTGAAACCAGAGAAAGGAACCAGACCATGCGTAACGAGAAGCCAGTGTGCCAGAAGCCGTGGAACCTGAAGGGCAAGCCCGGGGAGTGCTCGCCCGCGCAGATTCGCAAGTGCCATGGCACGGCGAAGAGACATCCCTGCACGAAGAAGCCCGACCGAAAGTAGCAGTCACCATGGCCGAGGTCTTTGACCTGACGGCGCTCCCCGCCTACCCTTGGGCCGAACGGCAGAAGAACGTCTTCTTCACCGGCAGGGGTTTCAAGACGCGGATTGTCGAGCTTGCGCCGGGCGAAACACAGCCAAGCTGCCGCATGGAGTCTTCGGTCATCTTTGTGGCTCTGAGCGGCGAGGTCCGAGTGCGCGTTGACGACAGTGAGTTCGCGCTCGACGAAGGCAAGTGCTTGGTAACCGCGCCGGCAACCATCGAAATGAACTCGCCTCAGGGCGCGCGACTCCTGGGCATCCAGATAGCCGTTCCTGCAGCCCGGGAACAGCCCGTGTGACCGACGCTCCGCCCGCGGTCGAGGCGGCGCTCCGGCGCGAATGAGAGCCGAATTGCAGCAGCAGGTTTCTCGGCCCGCGCTCACGTCCGCCGGTTCAATCACAGCCGTGGGTCGAGCGAAGGCTGCCTGCACCAGCGGGGGGTGATTCAGTGAATCTACCGGTTGTCCTCATAAACGCCCTCGCCCTCGGCTGCCTCGCGGCAGCGTTCTTCAGGGACAGAACACGCTGCCTTCACGCTCTGGCAATCGCTGCCAGGTCGTTCCTGAAGATCCTGCCGATGGCACTTACCGTAGTCGTCCTTGTCGGTTTGCTGCTGGGCTTCGTACCTGAAGGCCTGATTTCAAGAACCATCGGCCGCGGGTCAGGCCTGGTCGGTATACTCATCGCCGCGGCAGTCGGTGCCGTGCTGTACATCCCTTCGATAGTTGCTTTCCCTCTCGCCGGTTCCCTCGTCAAGAGCGGCGCATCCGTTGGCGCCGTCGCTGCCTTCATTACGACGCTGACGATGGTTGGATTGGTCACCCTGCCTTTGGAGGTGGAGTTGCTGGGCAAGAGACTGGCCCTATCCAGAAACGCGATGAGTCTCGTCCTCGCCGTGGCCATCGCGCTCATAATGGGACTGATTCTGTGAGGCTCCGCACCGGCCGAAGCAAGTCGGCAGTCAGACCTTGGGTCCTGTTAGGGATCATACTGGCCGTGGCAGTGATGCTGGTCATAGCGTTTCCCGGCCGTGGTCAAGCGACGCGGGCGGCTTCCGTGAGGCTTCTCGTGGAGATGGCTGCAGTTCTGCCCGCAGCGATGGTTTTGATGGGACTATTCGCAGTTTGGGTATCGAATGACACTGTCACCAAGTATCTTGGGCAAGCTTCGGGCGTAAAGGGAATAGCCTTTGCGCTACTCCTGGGTGCGATGCCCTCCGGCCCCCTATATGCCGCGTTTCCCATGGCAGCAGAACTGCTCAAGAAGGGCGCTCGGGTATCAAACGTCGTCGTCCTCTTGTCCGCTTGGGCCTGCATAAGCATTCCACAGGAACTCGTCGAGCTGCAGTTCCTCGGGGTGAAGTTCATGGCCGCCAGACTGGTTCTTACGATTGCCGCTGTCGTCATAATGGGACTAGTCACAGAGCGACTGGTGGCTCGACGGCAGACTTCCTGACCAAGGATAGGCTGGTGCGGCCGGACCTGATACTGCAATCGTCGAACCCGCAACACATCCATTCGCGAGAATCTTGTTGACGAGAATCCCGGGGCGTGTATTATATGCGTCTATGCGCAGAGATACAGATACCAAACAGAAGCTCGCCCTGGTCGATGAGGCTGCACTACTCAAGGTGTTGGCCGACCCGACGCGCCTGCGGCTCGCCGTGGCCCTTTCGCACAATGGTGAAACGTGCGTCTGTACCTTGGCCGAGGGCCTGGCCGAGCCGGAGTACAAGATATCCCGCCATCTTGCAGTGATGCGGTCGGCCGGACTCGTCGAAGCGCGCCGCGCTGGGACGTGGATGCACTACAGGCTCATGCAACCAAGAAACCACATGGAAGAATGTTTGTGGAACTGCTTCCACGACTACCTGTCGGCCGACAAATCGGTGGCGGCCACCTTGAGACGCGTGAAGCAGATGAGCTGTGAAGAAAGGAAGAGACCATGAGGCGAGATTCTAGTATCCCGCACCGGACTGCCGCCGGGGCGAGGGTTCTCCGCATTGCCACGGCCGTACCTGTCGTTCTGCTGTTGACTCTGGTCGGCTGCGGCCAGCAAGGGCCGGCCAAGACCGGGGCCGCAAAGACAGCGCCCGCCGACCCGGTTGCGCAGGTCCAACCGGAGCCGACCGATTCAACGGCAGAACGGACAGTGGTCGACCAGGCAATTTCGGCCTCCACTTCATCTGAACCGGCGAAGCCGCCGGCAGCGGAGACGAAGCCGGCGCAAGAGATCACCGGCAGCGCCGCACTGAAGCGAGCCGCCGCGGCCGGGAAGTACCTGCTGATTCTCTTCTACCGCAACGACGACGACTCGACCGAGGCGATGAAGAAAGTCTTCGCCGGTGCTGCCCGCAAGCTGGCAGGCCGGGCCAATTCGATCACCATCAACGTGGCAGATAGCGCGGAGAAGGACATTGTCGCGAAGTTCGGAGTCGACCGGGCGCCGATGCCGCTGGCGCTGGTGGTCGCGCCGACCGGAGCAGTCACCGGCGGGTTCCCCGGCAAGGTCACCGAGGAGCAGTTGTCCGGCGCGTTCGTCAGCCCCGGCCTCGCGAACTGCCTGAAGGCGCTACAGGCCGGAAAGCTCGTCCTCCTGTGCGTCCAGAACGCCTCGACCAAGTCCAACGACGTCGCTCTCAAGGGAGTACAGGCGTTCAAGGCCGACGCCCGGTACGCTCAGTTCACGGAGATCGTCAGCCTTGACCCGGCCGACGCTGCCGAAGCGAAGTTCCTGGAGCAACTCAAGATCGACCCCAAGACAAGCGAAGCCGTAACTGCCTTCATGGCCCCGCCCGGCGCGGTGATCGCCAAGTACAACGGCGCGACCGACAAGGGCGCGATGATTGCGGCGCTCACGGCTGCCACGTCCGGGGCCTGCGGCACCGGCGGGTGCGGCCCGAGCGGCTGCGGCCCCACGAAGTAGGCGAGCGCGGAGCATGAAACTCAGAACCATCGTCTGGCGGGAGATCTTCGAGCGCAAGAACCAGTTGGCGACCAGCTTCCTGGCCATCTTCCTCGGTATTACTGCGATTGTCGCCATCCGGAACGTCACATTCTACTCGCAAAAGGCCGTGGCCCGGGAACTGGACGCATTGGGCGCCAACATCCTGATTCTTCCCAAGTCCGCGACGCTTCAGGACTACTACAGCGCGGATATGCAGGAAGACAACTTCCCAGAGGAATACGTTGACCGCCTGACGCTTTCGGACATCCAAGGGTTGGACAACCTCTCGCCCCGGTTGTCGGCACCGGTTGAGGTAGCGGGCCGGAGCTTCACGCTCACCGGGATTCTGCCGAAGAACGAGTTCATGGCCAAGGCCGCCTGGCAGGGCGCGGGCATCTTTGCCCGGCCCGAGAACTGCGGCACGGTCGTCAAAGCGCCGCTCTCGCCGGAAGCCGCCAAGGGAAGCCTTGCCCGCAAGCGGGTCATTGAGACGCTGCAACCGGACGAGGTCCTAATCGGGAATGATGTCGCCGGCGCCACCAACCTCGGCGAAGGGGACACGCTCGCGCTGCTGGGCCAGCGCTTCGCCGTCACCGCGGGCCTGCCGCCGACCGGCACGGTTGATGACTCGCGCATCTTCGGGCATCTGCACACGGTGCAGAAGCTGACCGGCAAGGGCGCGGTCGTGAACGCGATTGAGGTCGTCGGCTGCTGCAACGCGATATCCACCGGCCTGGTGCAGAAGATAAACAAGCTGCTCCCCGAGGCCAAAGTGGTTACCGTTACGCAGGTCGTGGACACCCAGATAAGGACCAACCGGATGATGGCGAACCTGTCGCTCATCTTCATCGCGATAATCGCCCTTATCGGCGGCGCGACCATCGCCAACTACATGTATGCCAACGTGTTCGAGCGGCGGCGGGAAATCGGCACGCTGATGGCGCTCGGCGCCGGTTCGGGCGCGGTACTCAAGATGTTCCTGCTCAAAGCGCTGCTGCTCGGCATGGTCGGCGGCGTAAGTGGCTACGTCACGGGCACGGTCTTGGCGGTGTTCCTCGGCCCGAGACTGGCCCACGTACCGGTACTGCCCATGCCGGTCCTGCTGCTTTGGGCGCTGGGCCTATCGGTCGCGATATCGCTTCTCGCCAGCTTCTTCCCGGCCCGTCGTGCGGCGCGACTCGACCCGAGCACGGCGCTGCAGGAGAGCTAGAGCATGCTCGCACTGCAGTTAGTCAGCAAGACGTACACTCATCGGGGCCGCACCGTCAAGGCGCTCGACAACGCCACGCTGGAAGTGCAGAACGGCGACTTCATTGCCGTGGTCGGCCCCAGCGGCAGCGGCAAGAGCACGCTCTTGCTCACGCTCGGCGGGATGCTCTCCCCTGCATCGGGTCGCGTCCTGGTGGACGACCAGTCGCTGTATGATATGAGTACCGACAAGCGTGCCGAGCTTCGACGTAAGAAGATCGGCTTCGTGTTCCAGACCTTCAACCTTGTCCCTTACCTCACTGCCTTGGAGAACGTCCAAGTCCCGCTGTTGCTGGCCGGCATTAACGAACGGGCTCAGCAGGAACGCGCCTCGTCGCTGCTGACACGCCTGGGCCTCAGTGACCGGTTGGACCACAAGCCATCCGAGTTGAGCGTGGGCCAGCAGCAACGGGTTGCGCTGGCTCGAATGCTAGCAAACGACCCGGCAGTCGTGCTGGCCGACGAGCCGACCGGCAACCTCGACCCGGACACGAGCGGGCAGATAGTCGACTTCCTTGATGAAGTCAACCGCGAAGGCAAGACCGTGGTCATGGTGACCCACGACATGCGCGCCGCGGAGCGGGCGAAGCGAATCCTTAAGCTCGTGGACGGAGCCATAACCCCAGACGGAAAGGGGAGCTGAACCGATATGGTCACCGAAGCGTGCACCGACAAGAAACCCAAGGGCCTGAGCGTCTTCGAGAAGTACCTGACCGTCTGGGTACTCGCCTGCATCGGCGCAGGCATACTACTGGGTAGACTCGCGCCCGGGCTGGCGAAGACGCTGGATGGTATCGCCATCTACACCGGCGGCGCGCCGGTTATCTCCATCCCGATCGCCATCTGCCTCTTCTTCATGATGTATCCCATCATGGTCAAGATAGACTTCGCCGAAGTTCTCCAGGCCGGGAAGAGCGCAAAGCCAGTCGGGCTGACGCTCTTCGTCAACTGGGCAATCAAGCCGTTCACGATGTACGCCATTGCCATCTTTTTCCTCGGCGTCGTCTTTCGCGGCCTCATCGGCCCGAGCGCGGTTGACCATGTGAAGATGCCTATGGGGCTCGACCTTGCGGTCGGCACGACCTATGGCGTCGGCAAGGTTGTGCTCCTCAACGGCGTCAAGCTGCTCGAAGTTCCGCTCTGGCGCAGCTATCTCGCCGGCTGCATCCTGCTCGGCGTCGCGCCCTGCACCGCGATGGTCCTCGTCTGGGGCTACCTGGCCAAGGGCAACGACGGCCACACCCTGGTGATGGTCGCCATCAACTCGCTGACCATGCTGCTGCTCTACGGCGTGCTTGGCGGCTTTCTACTCGGGGTGGGCCGGCTGCCGGTGCCCTGGCAGGCGCTGGTGCTCTCAATCGCCATCTACGTCGCCCTGCCGCTTGCGGCCGGCTATGCCAGCCGCAAGCTCATCATCCGGGCCAAAGGCGAAGCCTGGTTCCGCGACAAGTTCCTCCACCTGCTCACACCGGTGACAATCATCGCCCTGCTCCTGACGCTGGTCCTGCTCTTCTCGTTCAAGGGCGACGTTATCCTCTCCAACCCGCTGACGATTCTCTGGATTGCCATCCCGCTCTTCATCCAGACCAACCTCATCTTCTGGCTCGGGTACGTCCTGGCGAAGCTGCTGAAACTGCCATACGAGGACGCCGCGCCCTCGGCGATGATTGGCGCATCCAACCACTTCGAGGTAGCCATTGCCACCGCCACCATGCTCTTCGGTCTCTCCTCCGGAGCGGCACTCGCCACGGTCGTGGGCGTGCTCATCGAAGTCCCGGTGATGCTTCTGCTTGTCCGCATCTGCCTGAAGACACAGCGCTGGTTCCCGGCGCGGGCCGCCAGACGCACCTGACCCCTTCCCTGCCTTGACCTTGATGCTCTGCCCGGCTATATTGGAGTGTATCTGAACGCAGGAGAACCTATGAGTACAGTAAAAGAAGAGGCGAGAGAACTGATCGACGGCCTGCCAGAGCAGGCCACGTGGGACGACCTGATGTACACGTTCTACATCAGAAAGAAGGTTGACGCAGGACTGAAGGCCGCTGAACAGGGAGACGTCGTCTCGCACGAGGAAGTCAAGCAGCGGTTCCTCAAGCCGCCTGCGCACGGCACAGGCACTCGTCGAGAAGCCGCCGCTCCTTGACCACGGACCTCACGTTCTCCGAGGTTCCGGTCATGCTCCTCCTCGTCCGCATCTGCCTCAAGCCCCGCGCTGGTTCCCGGCGCGGGCCTGAGTCGCGGCGGCTGTTCCCGCAACACGCGCGCACCCGCAACACGCGCGCTTGACGGTTGACCGCCTGTTGATAGTCTATTGTCCGTCACCGTGACCGCCAATGAACAAGATACTGCTCGGCCCCAGTCTTCAGGAGAGACAGAATAGATGGTAGAAATGCAGGTCGTCTGGACCCCGTACATGGAGTACCGCTGCGGTCTGCGCGGTTCAACCGCGCGATAGTCGAGCGTATTGTGCGCAACCGGACGGAACGCCACGTGGACGCGACGACGGGTCGCCTGGTGGCCGTCGGCCGACGTGGTCACGTTCTGGTCATGATTCCCTGCGAGCAGAAAGGTGACGAGCTGACACCCGTGACGGTTCACGCCACGAGTCGTCAGCAGGTTAACGCCCGATTGAGGTCGGGAAGGTTCAGAAATGAATAAGGCACATCTGACATACTTCGAGAAGGACGACGTTCTTCATCTCGCCACTTCGGACGAACCCGAAGCGGGCAGCATCGAGATCAGCCCGAATGTCACTGCCGAACTCAACGCTCAGGGCGAGCTGATCGGCATTGAGATTCTGAGTGCGAGCACATTCGTGCGCGACTCCGTACTGGAGTCGGTCCAGGACAGAATGGCGAAACTCGCCGAAGCCAGAACTGCCTGACCTTAGACGGTTGCCGAGAATGGCTCGCCCGCAAACGGGCTGAGGCAAAGTAAGTCGAGCGGGGTCAAGTCTTGACGGTTGACATTCGGGTCAGTTCGTCCGCACTGATTCGGAATGGCGAGGCGCGAAGGACGAACCGCGGGAAATGCGGGAGTCGAGAAGGACCGCTGAACGCGGAACGATGAATGGCGGAAGAGCAGGGCGACGGCCGGACTACAGAGGACGTGCCTCAAAACCCGGCGCTGGTTTCCGTCCCGGGCCTGACGGCTACCCGCTGACCGCTATCCGCCAACCGCCATCCGCTGCCCCCGCACGCGGGCGGCCGCCGAGCTTGACCTGACCAACTAGTTCAATAGACTAGTTAATATGAAGACTGAGATGATTGGCGCCTTTGAGGCCAAGACACGTCTGTCCGAGTTACTGGAGCAGGTCCGCAAAGGGCGCGTGTACTACATCTCCAAGCGCGGGCGACCGGTCGCGGAACTGCGTCCGCTGACGCATCCGAACCACCGACCCCGATTCGGGTGTGACAAAGGGCGGGTGACGGTCAAAGCCAGCTTCGACGAGCCGCTGCCGGAGATGGAACCGTACACGAAATGAAACTCCTGCTGGACACGCATGCCTTCCTCTGGTTCGTGACCGGCGACCCGCGCCTGAGCCGGCGCGCCCGCCGCGCCCTTGAGGCCGGTGGCGCGGAACTCTACTTGAGCGCCGCCAGTGTCTGGGAGATGGCGATAAAGGCGAGTCTCGGGCGGCTCGTGCTGCCGGCCTCGGTCGAGGAATACGTGGCCGAGAAGCTGGCTGACGGGTTCAGCATATTGTCAATCGACTGGCCCCATGCCGCAGCGGTAGAGAAGCTCCCGTTCCTCCACCGCGACCCCTTCGACCGGCTGCTGGCAGCGCAGGCGCTTGCCGAGCGCCTATCGCTGGTCTCAGTCGACCCGGTCTTCCGGGAATACGGCGTCAAGGTCATCTGGTAGCGCCGCGGGCACGCCTGCCCGCGCAGCAGCAGGCGGGTCTGTCCTGCCCGCGAGTCCGGGTCATGCTCCTGCTGGTCCGCATCTGCCTCAAAACCCGGCGCTGGTTTCCGTCCCGGGCCTGAGCCCAGCCTGCTCCGCCGCGCCTAGGGTTTCAGACAACCGACGGTCTGGGCCAGGAGTATCGCCTGGTCCGGCCGCAGCTTGAGCGCCGGACCGAGCTTCTCTCGGTCAACCATGGCGCGGACATCGTTGCCAAGCTTCTCGGTGGCACAATAGAGACCGACGTTCTGAGCCATCGCACCGACGGCGATGCGGCTCCAGTTCAGCTTTTCATCATCCGGGGTTGCCGGCCCGCCGGGACGCGACTTGAACCGGGCCGGGTCGGCCACGTAGACAAGGTTGACCGGGGCCGTTGTGACGAAGTCCTGCCTCCCCGCGAGCTTCCGGAAGTCTCCAGACGCAACCGGGACCAGCCGACCGCCGGGCACGTCATATAAAAATGCGCCGCCCGACAGGACAACGTAGATGTCGACCAACTGCTGGTTCACGGCCGCGGGAGCGGTCCGCTTTCCGTCGTCCCGGTTCACGCCGTTGGCGGCCCAAAGTAGTTCGGACAACTGGGACAGCGTGAGCGGCCGGGCGTCATACTCGCGCACCGACCGCCGTTCCTTCAGCGCCTGCATCAACGGCGCGGGACGGCCAAGGTCGGGCGGAACAAGCTTGACGGTATCGAACGGCAGGTTGCTGGTCGTCAATGCGACCTCTGCCGGCGCGCCGGCATCCTGGTTCTGCGCGCCCACGCCGGCGGCAAGCACGAGCATCGCGGCGACTGGAATGGTGTAGCGTCTCACAGTGATTCCTCTCGGTTATGATTCCGGTACGGTCTGCGACAAATGATAGCCGGTCGTGCGGAGGAGTAAAGACGCCCCGAATCGCCGCCCGCATCGGCACGCGCCCTCTCCTCCCCTTCCCTCTCCAGAGAGAGAGTCGGCGTTCGGAACCCGTCCGGCCTTCCCCCGACCCACGTAATACATTTCCATATTTTTAGAAATATAGATATGACCGAGACAGGCAACGGCGACCGCTCTCGCTGCCCACCGCTATCCGCTGCCCCCGCCCCGAATCGCTGCCCGCGCCGGAATCGGAAGCGCGTAGAGGTGAAGCGCCCGGTGTTGTCCCAACCGTCAGCCGCTACCCGGATGAGCGAAAACGGTTACCGTCCCCGATAGTCCCCGCTGGCGGCGGAAGGTCAGTCCAAGGTCATAATGCGGTACGTGGTCCGACTCACGAGAGCGGAAGGTTCCCGCTTGAACAGGCTGCCGTAGTACAGCCGCTCCTCATGCTCGGTCTGGCAGAGCGCGACTCCGAGGTCGGTGAAGATGCGTTGCAGGAGGGACTTGTGCACGAGAAGTCTGGTTCCAAAGGACACGAGGTCCCGGCTGTAGGCCTCGTTTGCGTACCCTTCTTGCCAGTTCTCGAACCTAACAACGGTGGTCGTCCCGTCGAGCAGGTCAAGACCACTGAACTGAAGGCCATATCTCCCTATCATGTATCCACACAGGGAACAGATTTCACTCAGTCCCGGGTAGTGAGGAGAGTTCATCTTCGCTGCCACCAGCGGGATGAACGGCAGGAACTGGCGTGGATGAGCACTACCCACGGCCGTCAGTAGGTCGCGTGCCTGTTGCTGCGTCATGGCTTCATACCTGTCGGCGAACCTGAGCGCCCCAACACGGCTGCACTCTTCCTCGATGCGGGCTCCCGTCGGAACGGTTCCCGAGTCCACCAGGGCTGATGAGATGTGAAGCCAGGACCGCAGTCGCCCCTCGTTGCCGAGTATACGGCTTAGCACTCGTTGATCGTAGACGGGCGACCATTCTGCCTGCAGCGTCTCGCGGGCCACCGTCTCGTTGGCCTGCGAAAGCTCGGCCAGCCAAGCATCCTTGTCAGTGGCTTGCAGTGGCGCTATGTCGGCCGGCCTTGGGGACACTGCCAACCGCCCCCACTCAGGGTCGCCAGGATGTAGAACTCGCCACAAGCCTTCCCTCTGGTCGTCAGACAGCGGGCTCTTGCTTGCGACCTCGTCCAGCACGCCATTGAAAGCGTCCCAGATTTCTAGGTCACATGTCTTCAGCGGCCAGACGACTGGCCAATCTTGCGGATGCACGTAGCCCTTCCAGTCTTCCTTGACACGTTCTCTGGCTGATTCGCAGTTCCATCCTGCTTTGGACAGGCTGCTTTCGACCTTTGCCAAGACCGAATCGAGGTCTAGACCTAGCACGCGGCAACAGGCATCAACCTGAAGTCGTATGCTGCCGAGGACACTCTCGTTGCAGAACGTGAGGAATTCAGGAGTTGGTGTCGCGGTTAGGATGCGGAATGCTCTGTATGTTATCCTCGCGGAGTAGTCCGACTCAATGCTGGCCAGTTGGGCTGCCGCTTTCGCAGGCAACTCGGCAATACGCCGGGCCAACCGCAGTATCCCGACTGCGACCATCTTCCTCTGGAAGTGAGGGTCATCCGCAAGGCGCGACACCTTGTCGAGGTGTGGCGACATGAGTTCTGGTCGTTCACTGGCCACGAGCCAGAGGATTGACGCAAGCCTGCTCTTGGCCAACGGGGGCGACTGGCACACATTCTCCACGAAGACAGGCAGCGCGAGCTCGGGCAACTGCAGACCCAGGTCGCGGCATACGTCAATGAGGCGGAGTCCCAAGTCTATCTCCGGTTCGGCCAACTCGTCGGCAAGGTACTCGACAGCCTGCCGGTTGAAGTCGTCCTGCCCGGCATGGTAGATCATCATCCAACCGTAGCTGTCCTTTGGTGGCAGAGAGCGAAACATCTCTTGGCAGTAGTCGCGAAAGTCCGCGTGGATTGTCTTCAGGCTGTCGGCCTCGCCTAAGACATCCGCTGCTGTGGCCGCCAGCGGTGGGACCGTGTATCCTTCGGACTCTCGTATCCTCCTGTGACACTCCAAGACAGCCATACTCTTTGCACGCTTCCGGTCATACTGAGCAACGGCCGCGAGGGTGTCGCGGTGCCAATGCCAGTACCACCAGTCCAGTTCGTACTGGTAGGCCTTCGCTAAGTACGCGTACCCACGCTCCATTTCGCCGAACTCAAGGAGCTTCTTGCCTAGTTCCTGTGACAGGCGAGTGTCGACGTAGCGCGCTTTTGGGTCGATGTACTCCTCAACGGGGGCGAGGTCCACGCGACGGGTGGCGGAGGAGATGTGTGCCTGCAGGATGTGTTCCCACTGGTACGACGAATAGAAGCTGGAGTTCTCTTCCTGCAGCTTCTTCATTGTGGAGAGGTACTCGCCAATGGACCGCCTGAGGCGGGCCTCGATTTCGTAGGGAGTAGCCGTCTTGCCGTCCAGTACGTAGGACTTGGGTGCGGTGTCCAACTCGGGCGAGACCGACGACAAAGTGGGGCCTGCATCCGGGGATTTCCAGTACTCGCACTGGAGCCGCAGCCAAAGGGCTGGATCGATGCATGTCTTGATAAAGTGTTCCAGCTTGCTCCTCAGGCGAGCGACGACTGTCTCATCGCCCCGTGCCTCTGCGTGCCTGATTACGGTTGATCTTGCGTTGACCTGCTTCTGTTGCCCGTCCTCTCCTTCGTTCGAGAAACACGATGTCAGCGCCCACAGCACTTCTGGGTCTGCTTGGTGCGTAGATTCAAGCAGTTTCTGCAGACAATCCAAGACCTGCCAACGTCCCTTCGTCCTTCGGTACTCGCGCAAGACCTTCACGGCGGCCGTGCTATCAGCTTCTACGACAGCCCCGAAGACCTCGGCCGGCAGGCCCCTCGTCTCTCGGTTGTCCGTCACGTTGGGCATCCAATCTACCATCCTCATGACCTCCGCGCACCTCGCGAGAGCTTGTGGAGGCTCGTGCCTGTTCAGCATCTTCATGGTGTCTATAAGGAAGGAGAGCGTGACATCCTTGTGATCGCCATACTGCAGCGAGTGCCGCAGGCCGTCGTCAAGCCAACCGCGAGCCGCGTCACTGAACCCGCACTGAGCAGCCATGCTTGAGAGTAAGAGGAAATGCCCGGAACGGGTGCTGCCTTCCAACCACAGGCATTCATTGTAGCTCTTCGCGCACTCGTCAAGCAGGGCCTTTACGTACGACCTGCATTCGGGGATGCTTGCCAGACGTTGGTGTATATCCAGCTCGAAGGAGTAGTCCTCGCTGTACTCGCCTATGCCCCAATGGCGCGTCCAGAATGCGGTTGTGCGGAGTCCTTTGAGCTCTTGGAAGAACACCGGCAGCCGATCCGGGTGGTCGTGAGCCATTGCTCTGGCGAGCCAGAAGAGGCTGTCTGCCAACTCCCTGCGGCAGATCATGATCGACTCTGCCAGGTATTCTGTCTTCTGGGTTCGCAGACAGGCCAGCATGTCCAAGCCCTCAAGTGCGTCATCTGGCGACCCCGGGCGACTGAGCAGGTGTAGTCCTACGTATCTGCCCAGGCGAAGGAGATACCTGCGATAGCCGTTGTACCAAGACGGGTCATCGAGAAGGCTGACTTCGGTCGCAGTAAGTGTCTCTTGCAGGCCCGCGTACGACTGGGCAATACACTGAAGCCGGAATCTGGCCAGTGACGAGTCGCTCGTTGGTATGTACCCGGCAGGCGCCTTGCCGAGCACGCCCGCTGCCCCGAGTGTCCTTTCGACGACTCTGGGCTGCAGCCCAGCTACCGCGCCCAGAAATGCCAGCATCGGGTTGTTGGTCGGCCGGAATTCCCTCAGGTAGCGGCGCAGCAGTATGGGCAGCATGCGGTGGCTCCTGAGCGCCATCTCCTTCACGAGGCAATACAACAACACCTGTCTGCGTTCCTTCGACGTCGCGCCAACAATGATGCTCGCAGTTTCGGCCAGCATCGCATCTGGAAGCACTCCCAGGTACGCTTCAACCGCTGGGGCGTAGCCTGGCGCCCACGGCTCCTCGGTTTCCATCTCGCTTCGCGCGGTTTGTACTCTGGCGGACCACCCGAGACCTTGTCTGATGTCGCCAACGAATGCTCCGAGGCCGGCTGCGTAGTTGACGATATCCTCTTTGCCCTTGAGCTTCGCGCCCTCGTGGCGACGAAGCCATCTCGCAAAGACGGCCACACCGTCTTTCGCGGTGCCGTTCCGCGCGAGTTCCGCCAGGATTGTCAGAGTATGGTTTGTGTCCTGCAGCCACTCATCTGTGTTGCCATCGTAGACTAGCCGCAGCAGGCCCTCCGCGCTGCCAAGTCGCGACAAGGCTCTGGCGAGGAGGCGGCAGTCGATGTTCTGTCCCCAGCGCTCTGCGGTTCGATACTTCAGAGCCCCGAGTCGGGCTAGGGCCACCAGGTCATCGGTGTCTCTGGCCGCATCGGCAGCGAGATCAATTGCCGCGAGCAGGTGCCGTTCCGGGCACAAGTCAGAGATGGCCTTGTCCGTGAACTGGAGGTCGACAGTTCGCTTCAGGGACTCGTAGTCCTTGGCTGCATAGGCATACCAGAATGAGTGCGAGTACCAAAGGGGAGTCCCGACTCGTGACTTGAACCATGTGTGTATGTCCACATACACGCTCTGCCGTTCCGTTGCACTAACCTGCGCGAAGACGAACTCCCCGAAGCTGCCATGAAAGATGAGGTGTTTGCCGTTCCTTTCGCGCAGCAGGTGCTTCACCGCGCCGAAGGCGTCAGAGAAGGCGGGGGCGGCAAGCTGGTTCTGTAGCTCGCGCAGGTCATCTTCGGAGGCAGCGAACTTCAGCGCCGCCAGCACGATGCAGAGATGGCGCGCCTCGCCCGCGCCTCGTCGTTCGAACTGCTGCCAGATCTCGCGATAGTAGACGTCGACCTCTCCGCCGGGTATCGTCGGCAGTCGTTTGAGTTCCAAGTCATTGTCGCCTGTTTGCCTCAGGCGCTCGGCGATGTAACGCAGGTAGAGCGGCAAACCCTCGCTTACCAGGTGGGCTCTGCGCACCTGGGCCGCCGAGAGTCTGAGCTTGTGCTTCCCGACCAGGTAGTCGCGTACTTCGGACATGCCGAAAAGAGGAATCGCCAAGTGGGGGCGGTTGCCTGTATGACCTGTCTGGAGGAATGTCGGCCAGCGCTGTAGTTCGCGCGTTCCGAGCAGAAACGTTGCCCCTTTCGGGACGACCTTCGGCAGAGCATCTATCACGCTGTGATGCAGCTCCGCGTCCGCCCTCTCGACATGGTCGAGGCCATCAACGAGCACAACAAGCCTCTTACCTCGGGCGAGCATGGTTTCTCCCAAGGTCGAAAGCGACGCGGTGAAGTGCTCCGGGCTGTAGTCGAACCGCCTCGTAAGCACATCGGGGAATTGCTCCTGGAGGCTCGACATCAGGTTAGCGAGGAGCGTCTCACTCTCGAGTCTGCGGTGTTGGTGGTACTCATTGAGGTCAACGAAGCAGTAGTAGCGTGCCACCGCGAATCTGTCACTGGGGAGACCGTCGAGGAACATGCTCAATGACGTTGACTTGCCACTTCCGGGCGGTCCGGTAACGACGACGTAACCGCCGTCCGCCTGCGCAACGGCCTTCTTGAGTTTTTCGCTGAAGGCGGCCAGCCGCACGAACGAACCCCTATCTACAGCGAATCTCTGCGGGAGCCGCCGTTTTGTAGCGTACTCTCCGACGATAGACGCGACGGTGTCTTTCGTAATCGGCGCCTTTACGTCAACCGCATGATGCTCCACCAACTGTGCCAGCTTCAGGTATGCGGTAGAGTCACTGATCCCTAGCCGATGATCAAGTAACTCACCTTGGATGTACTGCTCAAGTTCGACGAGTCCATACTGTGAGAGATGGAGTCTAAGACTCTCAAGGAAATGCGGCTGCTCCGCCCGGCTGAGTTCCGACGCTCGGCCCAGTTCGGTACGCAGCGTCTTGCGCCACGTCCTCACACGCCCCGCACAGAAGCTGACTGGCAGGCTCTCGCCGGCCAAGACTCGGCGAATGTCATCTTCCAGCGTCGTGTTTGACAGCAAGTGCGACGTTACGGTGGCACGCCGATACTTGGTCTTGAGCCCACGCCAGCCCCTGGCCAATTTTCCAAGGTACACCCGGCCACCAGGCATCAAGAAATCCCTGGTTGCGAGCGCTAGATTAGGGTCCGCTGACCACTTGACCTGGTACCCGGCCACATCGTTCTTCTTGACTACGACGATGTCATCGAGGCTCTGCGCGAGCTCATACTCAAGGTACATCTCAAAGTCCGTCCCCCTAGTGTAGTGCTCCAATGCCAAGCGCAGCGCCCACAGGTCCTGATACTTATCCCCCTTGCGTCGCGCCATGCTCGGTTTGCCCGGCAGGCCCAGATCAGCCGGAATGTTTGGTTCCTCGGCGGACGGCTCGCGACGGCCGAAGTGACTGTCATCCATCGCTGGCCAGTATACCAACCGGCGAGAATCCGTCAATGGCGCGCGGGCGGCACCCGGCTTCGCTGGACGTGCCGGAGGGCGTAACGAAGCATTTCGGGTTGCAGATTTCAGACTGCAATGAGGAGAGCGGCAACAAGCGCGCGCTCAAGACCCTTCTGTTACAACGCCGAGGATGTGGCCAACCTCACGCACATCAGGCGCAAGCTCGGCGTTCGATAGGCTCACGCTCCGGCTACGGCAATGATTCCGTCCACCTGCATCGGCCACACCGGCTTTGACCAAACGGCCGAAGATGCCGCAGCCGGTGCGACCGTAGGTCGCTCTGCGCCACCGTCTTTCTGCATCACAACCTGACGCGCAAGTTTTCGCACCGGCTCAGAGCAGCTCGACAGGTAGCACGGCTCCACAATTCACTCTAAAGTTCACCACTGAGTTCAATCCGCTATTCACCATGAGGCTCACTCTAGCATTGACCCTTAGGCTGAATTCAACCCTGACTCCATAATTCACCCTAATAATCACCCTTGATTTCACCATAGGACTCAATCTTAGATTGACCTTTGGGCCGTATCCCTAAGTGAACCCATGACTTACACCTATATTCATCCTGATATTCACCACAAGATTCACCTTGATAGTCACCCTAGAATTCACTCAGGAGACCGTCCGGGGGGTGAATCCAGGGGTGACCGTGGGGGTGAATATTAGATTCACCCTTACAGCCATTAGTCGAATCCAGAATCGGATTCTGTAGTCTAAGGCAATAAGATGGTATATTTCGGCAAGTTAGCAGCGACCGTCAGGAGGTAAATGATGTCAGATCCGACCAAGAGAATCGAGGCTTGGAATGCGAAGACTACGCCGGAGCGAACGAAGCAGACTTTGGACGCGCGACATGCGGATATGCAGCGCCGCTATGCGGCAGCAATGACAGCGCTCTGTTCGATGGAAGGGCAGGTGAAGACCACGTTGAACGCGCAGGGCGTACACACGAGCCTGTACGTGCCCTATCTGAACTTCGGGCGCCAGCTCTGGAAGATGACTCGCCAGCAGGAAATTTCGGGTGAAAGCGCCGCCATGGCCGCTCAGGTCCTTCTGGAAAAATGGGCTTCCCGCGGGCTCAATCCCAAAGTCCTGGCCGCGGTCCACACCGAAGTCTTCGACATCGTCGAGCCGAAGACCTGAACACGCCGACCGCTCACCGCTGACCGCCTTCCGCTGCCGCGCCCGCTCACCCTCACCCCTGCCCTCTCCCAGTCAAAGGAGAGGGAATAGGATACGAAGCCGGCACACTCAAATGGCGCTACCTGGCCGGCGGCTGGATCAGTTCCACGCCCGCAATCGGCCCTGACGGCACCGTCTGTATCAGGTCAGATTACCTGCACGCGAGGATGGGCACGTCTGCGCTCGCCGACTCGCCCTAGCCCAGGTTCCATCACGACCTAAGGAATGCCGGCCGCGTCGGTGGAGGACGGTAGAGAGGACAGGAGTGAAGAACGAAGAGTGAGGAGCGAAGAGGGGACGGTGAAGCGAGAGAAGGAGGAAGCCGAGAACCGGAGGTCGCTGGCGGCCACGAGTCCGAGCGCGGGGTCAGAATGCAGAGCGTGGAATGCGCGGCCGTCTGGCTTGACTTGCTCCGTTCAACGGCATATAGTTGAGACGTGACAACCAAGGACAGGCTCATACTCGAGCAGCTTAAGGTGAAGGTCGCCCAGCGGCTGCCGTTGAGTCGCATCGTCCTTTTCGGTTCCCGCGCCCGGGGCGACAACGAACCGGATTCAGACGTTGACGTGCTGGTCCTACTCGAAGGCTCGGTGTCCCGTGAGTCCGAAGAGTACGTTCGGTCATGCGCGTGGGAGTTAAGCTATGAGAACGGAGTAGTCATCTTTCCGCTTGTGGTGGCACGCGCGGAATGGGAGGAAGGGCTGACCAGCGCGTCGTTGCTCGCGGTCGCGGTCGGCAAGGAGGGTGTCGAAGTATGAAGCCTGAACTCGTGTCCGAACTCGTCAGCCTGCGCCTGAAGCAGGAGGACCCAGGCACCTGTCACCCTCACCCCGACCCTCTCCCGTTCAAGGGAGAGGGAGAAAAGGGAATATACTCCACCGGTACAAGGCAGAGAATGGACATTCCCTCTCCTCTCTGAGGAGAGGGCGAGGGTGAGGAGAACGGCCGGACCATGACTGCGCGGCGAACGACCGGACTCGCCCGCGGCCTCCGTCGCCGCCAGACCGATGCCGAGCTAAGACTCTGGCGGTGTCTGCGCAGCCGTCAGGTCGCCGGGGCGAAGTTTCGTCGCCAGCATCCGGTCGGAAGGTACATCGCAGACTTCGCATGTCCCGAGCACAGGCTCGTGATTGAGCTCGACGGCAGCCAGCACGTCGGGGCGAGAGACCGCGAGCGCGACCGCCAACTGGCGGGTCTAGGCTGGCGCGTACTCAGGTTCTGGGACAACGACGCGCTGAAGGAGACCGAAGCCGTGCTGAAGACGATATTCGCTGCGGTGACTTCACCCTCACCCCAACCCTCTCCCGTTCAAGGGAGAGGGAGTGAGGAAGGAAACAAACCCGCTGCCGGCAAGGAAGGCAACAGCCCGTCTGCCGGTCAAGGAAGTGAAAAGGTAGAGCTGCGCGGCCGCGCAGTTCCCCTCTCCTCTCTGAGGAGAGGGCAAGAGTGAGGAGCAAGAAAGGAAACAGTTGACCCGGATTCTGTTCGCCTGTGTTGGCAACTCGTGCCGGAGCCAGATGGCAGAGGCTTTCTGCCGTGAATTGGGCAGGGACGTTGAGTGCGCCTCGGCCGGTTCAAAGCCGGCGGCCGCGGTTCAACCCGACACGATTGCCGCGATGCAGGAAGTCGGCGTCGACATCTCCGATGCCCGGCCCAAGGGCTTCAAGGACTTGCCCGACCTCAAGTACGATTACCTCGTCACCATGGGCTGCGAGGTTGACTGCCCTTTCCTGCCCGGCGCGAAGGTCGTGCAGTGGCAAGTCACCGACCCCTACGGTAAGGGCATCGACGAGTACCGCCGCGTGCGGGAACTGATACGTTCAGAGGTCACGAACCTGCTCGCCCGGCTTGGACATCTGGCCTCGAACCGACCCGACAATCATCAGCCGCTGGCGTGACCCAACAAGAGCGAACTCGGTCGTCTGCCGCCCCGTCTCCTGCCGACATTGGCATGACTGCCTTGCACGCGGTCTGGTCTAAGCCGGGCCACCTGCTGCTCTGGGGCGAGGCGTCGGCTTTGGCCGCGAACCTGCGCCCGGTGCGGCGCAAGGCTTCCTCGGGTTGGCAGCAGCACCCGTTCGGTCTCATCCCTGCAGACCTCAGTCCTGTGCTCAAGCGTTGCTCAGTCTCGGCCCGCACGCTGCCGGGTGCAGTGATCCTGTTGCTGCCTTCGGATGGCCGCGGACCGGTCCCTTCACCGGAACTGGTAATAGAGGCGGAGCGGCCGGGCGTCACGGAGCAGTCCCTGCGGCCCTGGGCTGTGTCCGGGCTCGTGGCGAGGGACACTGCGGGGCTCGACCTGTTGCTTGGGCTACCAACGGATGCGCCGCCGGGAATCGTGTTCGGAGCCTCGCTGCGCTTCTGGATTGTTGCCGCACGATTCGCCCGAGAACTCGTTGGCCGGCAGTGTTTCGTTCCGACGCTGCTTGCGGACGATGTCCCCGAGCGACGCCTCCTACGCGGTGCCTGGGAGGCACAAACCGGCGACGCCGACCGTCAGCGTTTGCAGATGCTCGCTCGAGCGATGCCGCCGGTCTGCCGCGCGCGGGTCTGGCCGCCGGATGACCCGCAGGATTGGGCCAAGGTGACCGGTGCGGACCAGCCGGGTGCGGAGGAGTTGCTTACGAGCTTCCTGAACCAGGCGGTTGACGATTCCGTCCGCGGGTCTTTGCCCAGAGGCTGGGGAGCGGGACGAAGTGCGCGGACCTCGCAGCCTGAGGCGCGATTGGCGCAGCAATGGCTGCGTTCTCTCGGCGCCGGCGCTACCCCGGAGAAGAGGAAATCCGCAGATTATGCCGATTACACAGATGGGGTCCGGGGCCAATCTGCGAAATCTGCGGATGCTGCCCCACTGGTCGCGCCCGAGCCCGACCTGACGCGTTTCTCCGACCAGGTCCAAGCCTGGCTGGCGAACGTCCGTCCGCAGCGGTCGGATGCGGCGTTTCGGCTCTGCCTACGGCTGACTGAACCGACCGCAGCGCCGACGAACGGAGACAGTTGGCGACTCGACTTCCTGCTCCAGGCGACCGATGACCCGAGCCTGCTCGTGCCGAGCGACCAGGTCTGGCAGGCAAAGTCCGGCGTCGCAAGTTTCATCAAACGCCGGTTTGAGAATCCGCAGGAGCGGTTGCTCGCGGAACTGGGTCGCGCGTCGCGCGTCTATCCGCTGGTTGACCAGGGCCTGGAGACAGCGTGTCCGGCCGGCATGACCCTGCAAACCGAGCAGGCGTATGAATTCCTGCGTCAGTCCGCGCCGCTGCTGGAACAGAGCGGGTTCGGCGTACTCGTGCCGCCCTGGTGGCAGAAACCGAGCGCCCGCGTCTCGGTGCGACTGCGGGTGAAGAGCCCGGCGCAAACCGGCGGGGGTTCCGGACTGCTGGGCACAAGCGGCATTGTCGCCTACCAGTGGCAAGTTGCCATTGGTGACCAAGGCATCTCCTGGACCGAGTTCCAGAAACTGGCCCAGATGAAAGTCCCGCTCGTCAAGGTACGCGGGCAGTGGGTCGAGCTGCGGCGCGACGAGGTCGAGAAGGCGATTGCCTTCTTTGAACGCCGGCGGGCCGACGGCGAGATGGCGCTGGGCGATGCCCTTCGTCTCGGATTGGGCCAGGAAGTCTCCGAGCTGGGCCTGCCGATTTCAGGCGTCGAGGGCGAGGGCGCGGTCGGAGCCCTGCTGGAACGGCTTACCGGCGGGGCGAGCATCGAGCCGGTCGCGGTTCCTCCGCAGTTCCGGGGCGAGCTGCGACCATATCAGGTACGCGGTCTATCCTGGCTGGGTTTCCTGAGTCAACTGGGCCTTGGCGCCTGCCTGGCTGATGACATGGGCCTGGGCAAGACCATTCAGCTTATCGCCTTGGTCCTGCACGAACGTCGGCAGACCGTCGGCCCGACCCTGGTCGTCTGCCCGATGTCGGTGGTCGGCAACTGGCAGCGCGAGATTGCCCGGTTCGCGCCCAGGCTCAAGGTCCTGATTCACCACGGCAGCGAGCGACTGACCGGGGCGCAGTTCGAGCGCCGGGCACGCAAGCACGATGTCGTGGTCACAACCTACGCCCTGGCGTTGCGCGACGAGGCGGCGCTGGCCGCGGTGCCGTGGAATCGGGTCGTTCTCGATGAAGCCCAGAACATCAAGAGCGCGGCTGCCCTTCAGGCCCGGGCCGTGAAACGTCTTCCTGCCCGGCACCGGATTGCGATGACCGGTACGCCGGTCGAGAACCGGCTGGCCGAGCTCTGGTCAATCATGGACTTCTTGAACCCGGGCTACCTGGGCAACGCCCGGGAGTTCCGCAGCCGGTTTGCCCAGCCGATCGAGAAGTACCGCGACCCGGAACGCGCCGGAACTCTCAGGCGACTGATTCAGCCATACGTACTGCGGCGGCTCAAGACCGACCGGACGATAATCAGTGACCTGCCGCTGAAGATCGAGACTCGCGTCGACTGCCACCTTACCCCGGAACAAGCGACACTCTATGAAGCGGTCGTCAAGGAGATGCTGGCGCAGATTGAGCAGACCGAAGGCATCCAGCGCCGCGGGCTGGTCCTTGCCACGCTGATGAAACTGAAGCAGATATGCAACCATCCGGCCCAGTTCATCCAGGACGGCAGCGTACTCGCCGGACGCTCCGGCAAGCTGGCGCGGCTGGAGGCGATGATTGAAGAACTGCTGAGCGAAGGCGACCAGGCGCTTATCTTCACGCAGTTCGCCGAGATGGGAAAGATGCTACGCCAGCGTCTGCAACAGACGGCCGGCCGGGAGGTTCTCTTCCTGCATGGCGGAACGCCCAAACGGCAGCGCGACGCGATGGTGGAACGGTTCCAGCGCGGCGAACCGGCGCTCTTTGTGCTCTCAATCAAGGCCGGCGGCCTCGGCCTGAACCTGACCGCAGCCAACCACGTCTTTCACTTCGACCGCTGGTGGAATCCCGCGGTCGAGAATCAGGCAACCGACCGGGCGTTCCGCATCGGCCAGCGCCGCAACGTCCAGGTACACAAGTTCGTCTGTGTCGGCACACTCGAAGAGAGGATTGACCAGATGATTGAGCAGAAGAAGGAACTCGCCGATGTCGTCGTCGGCGCCGGCGAAGGCTGGATTACCGAATTGAGCACCGGCCAACTGCGCGAACTCTTCGCCCTGAGTCGCAGTGCGGCGCTCGGAGCATAGCATGGGCTGGTGGAACGACTATTACGGTTTCCCGAAGAAGAGCAAGCCGCGGCGGGTCGAGGGCGGCATCAAGACTCGAAGCCGGCAGGGCGCAATCGGCGAGACCTGGTGGTCGCGACGGTGGATTGAGGTACTCGAGTCGTTCAACATGGGTGCTCGACTCGGTCGGGGCCGGTCCTACGCCCGCCAGGGACAGGTCACAAGCCTTGACATTCAGGTCGGGCAGGTTGAAGCGCTGGTGCAGGGCTCACGGAGAAAGCCTTACCGCGTTGTCATTCGCCTGAAACCCCTGTCCGACAAGGACTGGGCCAAGGTGACCGACGCGATGGCGGCCAAGGCGCTCTTCGCGGCCAAGCTCTTGTCCGGTGAAATGCCCCAGAACATCGAAGAAGCGTTTCACGATGCCAAACGGCCACTGATGCCGGAATCGAGCCGGGAACTC
>JAPLUO010000073.1 GCA_026397595.1 Caldifarciminota bacterium | reverse complement strand
CTTCAAACCACCGAGCCATGCCACCGATTCTCGACTCCTTTGACGTACCAGCGAAGTGCGTGTACTTTTTCGGCTGCGGTCGGTCCGCGTCACCTAGGTAGACCTGAATCGACGCATCGTCCTTCGGGAATCATGACTATGAGGTGAACTCAGCAGATGAAAGACGGTGATGACGCCTGCTATGCTTGGCCAAGAAGACCCAGAAGTCCTGCATGCCTGTACCGGAGCGCGCTAAGTGCTGTTTTCCGCACACTACCGGGTCATACGTCTCCACAACCGCCCGACATTGAAGCACTTGCGTGATGAGCAAACCGCATAGTCATATCGGGAATAGGTGAAGCAACGAACGCGGGAGGGCAATGAGTCCTTTCCGCAGGCGGCTCTGGGTTATCCGGACAGCAACGTAGCTATAGTGGATTTCGCTCGGCGCTTCGGTCGTTTCAAGGCGATCTGATTCCATCCAACCCTACTTCGTGTGTTGAGATTGGGGTATCCGGTTCGAAGTTCCGCTCCCCGAACTTGCATACCAAGAGCGCAACCAGTATTCCCTCCGCAGTGACTCGACTCGCATACCTATTCTCCCCGCACCGGGGCGGGAACAGACGCTGGGTTCGTACGAGTAGTTGGAAAAGCTCACCATGACCGCACCGAATGCCAACCGGAAGATGTCGGAGACGGTCTTATCTTTGATTGAGGTGAGGAACGACTGGAACCCGAAGACCTGACGTTCGACTGCCTCGCTGAAAAACGGGATGCGGGTCTGGAATTCGCTCGGCCGCGTGCCAAGGGATGTCTGCGAGCCATTCCGGCTGAAGACTGAGTACTGCGTGCAGTAGGACTCCAGCAGCGCTACGTTCAGCCGTGCGGAGTTGACCTTCACCGTGCAGGCAAGGGCGGCGTACGGGTTGATTTCAAATCCGACTGCATCGTGGCCGGCGGCAATAGCTGCCACGAGCGTTGTGCCGACTCCGGCGAAGGGGTCGAGCACGCAAGAGCGCCGGTCGGTTCTGCGAGGGAGGAACGCCGTCATGCAGTCCTCGACGAAGGTCGCGGAGAATCCGGCTATCCAGGGAATCCACCGATGCACCGGGATGTCCCGGTTCTCCATGAACGCGGAGTCCCTGAACCGGAAGCCTGCCGTCGCTCGTGTGTCTGTGGTGAGTATTGGCAGGGCTACGGAAGCCGTCCCATCACGAGCTACCACACGCCGGCGTGAGCGAGTCGCGGATCGCCTGCTCGACCGCGTCGGGGGCCGCCTTGCGGGCTTGCGTAACATCGTCCGAGAATACCTAGGTTGCCACCTATGTCAAGCAGCGGAGAGAGCCGGGAGAAAGAACCGGGCAGAAGGTTGCGGGTCAAAAGCCGCGTTGTTGCCGCGGACGGGGTTCGGTACACGGTGGAGAGGATGACGGGGAGGATAGCGGGGAGGATGGCGTAGGGGACAATGGAGAGGATAGTCCAGAGGATAATGGGGAGGGCAACGGGGAGGATGATGGTCGGGATTGCGGGGAGGATTACGGGGAGGACGATGGACGGGGCTATGGAGAGGATTACGGGGAGAAGGATGGACAGGATGATGGGGAGGACTGCGGGGAGCATGATGTAGAGGATTATCCGGAGGACGGTGAGGAGGATAGTGGGGAGGATCATGGTGAGGACTATGGGGAGGATAATCCTCCCTATGGTCGGGGTAGGGTCAGGGAGCCCTGAAAACCTGCACCTTTTCTGGCTGGAAAGCGTAACAGTAGGCGTGGACAACGAGATGGCGGCTTGGACCTTTGTCCGCGCCAGGAATCTTCTTCACCGGGCGATACCGGCGGGTCTGACGCAGACGTTGCTCGTGCAGGGGCCGTGCCGGCATGGCGCGGCCTTCCGCTTTTGTCGGCCACCCTTCTTGACTAGTCCGTATCAGCGGCTATCTTGGGTTTGATGACGAAAGCCGGTTCCAGCCATTCAGGCTCTGGGGACAGTCCCCGTGCGGGGGCAGTCCCCACTAGACCAATCGCCAATCGTAGCCGGGTTGGGTTCATCGGCGCGGGCCGCGTGGGCTGCGCGCTGGCATGGCACTGTCGCCGGCTGGGCTACCCGATTGCGGGCATCACCGACCTGAAGCCGAGGCAGGCGCGGGCCGCTTATGGGCTGCTGAAGCAGCGGTACGAGCGGCTGAGTCCACGCGCAGTCGCGGCCGCAAGCGACGTGCTGTTCCTGACCGTGCCGGATTCGCACATCGGACCGGTGTTCGAGTCGGTGCGAAAGGCACTGGACGTTTTGGGGACAGTCCCCGTGCGGGGACAGTCCCCGCGAATCGTGGTTCATTGCTCGGGCGCGTTCGGGCCCGAGGTGTTCGCGGGCGCGCAAGAGCAGGGGCTGGGCACGCTGGCCCTGCACCCGGTGCAGTCGTTTTCGAGCCACGCACAGGCGATCCGAAGCCTGCCGGGCTCGTTCTTTGCCGCAGACGGTTCGGCTTCCGGGCTTCGGTTCGGCAGGCAACTGGTGAAGCAGTTGCACGGCAGTTGCGTGATCGTGCCGGGCAGGGACCGGGCGTTGTATCACGCGATGTGCGTGTTTGCGTCGAACTTTGTCAGCGTGCTATTTGACGCCGCCGAGAGGATTGCGGGAGAACTGGGTATCGAGCCCGAGCGGGCCGCGCGGATGCTTGTGCCGCTGGCAATGACAGTGCTGGACAACGTCGCGGAGCAGGGCGCGGGGCCGAGCCTTACCGGGCCGGTCGAGCGCGGAGACGCTCTCACCGTGGCCGCGCATCTCGCGACGCTCAAGCAGCGCGCGCCGAAGCTCGTGCCGCTGTACCGCATGATGTCGGGCCGGTTGGTCGAGATGGCGAGGCGGCAAGGGATGGACAAGGCGGCATTGAGAAAGCTGAAGCAGGTGCTGAAGGAAGGCTGAGCTATGGGGATAATGACTAATTGCCAATTCCTAATTACTAACGAAAGAGGAAATGACCAAGGCGGGAGGCACGCCGCTTTGTCGCTGTGGCATTGGTCATTCGTTAGGAATTGGGAATTGAGTATTGGGAATTGGCAGGTGCTGACCTCGGGCGAGGTGGGGAAGTGAACCAGCGCTACATCCTGGTGGTGAGTATCTTAGCAGTGGTGCTCCTTGCTTGCGCCAAGAAGATGCTGCCGCCGAGTCCGGACCGGTTCCCGCCGCACCTGCAGGAGGTCGACACCCGGACAAGGAGCCAGGTCGCGCTGGTGTTCGACGAGGAGATTGACGGCGCGAGGCTCTCGCCCGACAGCTTCCGGCTGACCGGGCCGGCGGGCGAGACGCTTGCCTTGCGCGGCGCCTCGCTCGGAAGAAGCAGCGACGAGGTGCAGCTCTGGACTCCGACCCAGGAGCCGAAGCTGTACGACGTGCGCGGGATCGTCTGGGACCGGGCAGGCAACCCGGCGCGGTTCCGGGCGCGCTTCCGCGGTTCGTCGAAGCCGGACACAATTCCTCCCCGGGTCACGCAGGTCGTGCCGTCACCCGGCAGCGCCCGCCAGAAGCGCGGCGTCGCAGTCCGGGTCACGTTCAGCGAGGCGATTGACACAACCTCCCTGGGAACTGCAGGAGAGACACTGGGGACAGTCCCCGTGCGGGGACAGTTCCCGTACATGTTCGTCCCGGCCGAGTACGACACGCAGTTCAAGCGGTCGTGGGCATCGGATTGGCAGACCCTGAACTTCACGCGTCTCGAGTCGCTGCCGACCGGGGCGGTCATCTACTTCCTGCTTCAGCGGCGGGTGATGGACCTGGAGAGGAACCTTGTGCAAGGCCCGGCGTTCACCTACTTCGCCAGCGATTCGGTATTCGACGGGGTGCCGGTCAAGGGTAAAGCGAAGTGGCACGACGCGCCGCTCAGTACCGGCACTGTGTTGTTTCAGGCTGTGGGTCTTGGGGACAGTCCCCGTTCGGGGACAGTCCCCTTGGAGTCAGTCCCCGCGGAGACAGTCGCTGTCCACACGACCGGACTGGCGCCGGTCCTGACCGATGGTTCATTCTCGACCAGGGTGAAGAAGGGCGAATACGAGGTCGTGGCCGTGGCCGATACGAATGGCGACGGGCTCGTGGACCTTGTGAGCCCGGCACTCAAGTTCAATACCGACGCCGAGAGTCTGAGTCTGTTCTTCGAGCCCGAGTCGCTGCCCCGGCCCATCAATGCTTATCGTCGTTAGCGCGATACTGCTGGTTCTCGGCGTGCTTGCGTATCGCAGGCCCCTCATGGCGCAAGTGCAAAGGGGAGAGGGGAAGGGACAAAGTGGGGAGGGCGCGTGGCTGCTCGTCTTGCGCCTTGCGGTGCTGCTACTGTTCGCCGCGATATTCGCCGGCGCGGTCCTAAGCAAGGTCTGGACGGTGAGACCGAAGCGCGTCGCAGTCATGCTGGACGTGTCTGAGAGCATGAACGCGGTCAAGGCAGAGAGCACGGCAGTGGCGGCGGCAGAGGGATTCACGCTGCCGACAGGGGTGGCAAGGCAGGAGTGGATGTTTGGGGACACGGCCACGAGGATTTCAGATTTCAGGTTGCAGACTGCAGATTCGCAGGCGAAGGGGCGGACGAGGATTGGGGCGGCGTTGCAGACGGTCGGGAAGACGCGTCCGGGGGCCGTGGTGCTATTGAGCGATGGGCAGGACAACGGCGGGACCGACGCGGTCGCGGCGGCGCGCGCGATTGGCGTGCCGGTGTACACTGTCGGATTCGGCGGGCTGGCGAAGCGCAACCTGAGCACCGAGCGCGTG
>JAPLUO010000246.1 GCA_026397595.1 Caldifarciminota bacterium | reverse complement strand
GACACAAGGAGTAATGATGGAGGGGTATCTCGGCCGGCCGCCACGCCCGCGCGTCAGGAATCGTTTGTTGTGTCACCGCGATTACCTCTCCGGTACTACCGCGGCGTCCAAGACTCGCTGCACCTCGAGCTTCAGATAGTCTGAGAGATCCTTGACCCGTGGGGGAACGAGGAGTTGGGTTATTACGGGGAGCATGAAATACTGGACAGTTCTTGATGTCACCCTGAGTATCCTTATACCCTGTCACCCTGAGCGCAGCGAAGATTCTTCGGCGTCGAACGCCTCAGAATGACAAACATTTCCTGCTCTCATTAGTAGCTCCGGGTCTTCGCCGCCCGCTACCCATCGCTTGAGGAAGACTCGCGCCACCGCCGGCTTAGCACAGACCTCCCTGGCCAACTGCTGCGCCTGGTCATACGCTTCAGTCTTGCCGTGGTCTAGGAACAGCCTCAGATAGCAGATTAACAGGTTACTCAGGATTCGCGTGAACTGCTCCTCGACCAAGTCCAGCTCTGTAACGAGCCGCTTCGCATCGAGGCAGAGCTCAATCGTCTTCTGCAGCGCAGGCTGGGAAAGACCACCCTGGACGTACTCCACTTGGGCGAGGCTCAGGCGTGCCGAGACCTGGTCGATCTTCTCGCCGACCTTGGCATCCGCGGCATCGGTGCAACCCCGAACGTCAACTGCCATAACCTTCTGGTAGTACTCCTTCGCTTGCTGAAAGTGCTGGTCGGCTTGTTCCTTGCGACCCGCACGCTGCTCCCCCACGGCCCGCGTAAACTCGGCAATGCCGAGTTGGTCCAGAAGCTTCAGCCGCTGCTCGGATTGCGGCGCCATCGCGAGCGCGGTCTTAAGGAAATAGCGCGCAAGCGCGTATGGCTCCAGACCGCCAGGCGGTACGCCGGTGGCAAGGTCGGGCATCAACTTGCGTATCTCGAACACCTGCTTTTTCATATCGGGGTTGAAACTCTCGCATTGGGACAGGCGTCGGCTGATTCTGTCCCGCACCGTTTCGGGGTCTTGCGCGCACACGATGTCGAATCTCAGGTCCTGATTGTTGGACCACGCGCGCAGTACTGACTGACCGAGGATGCTGATCACCCAGGACAGCCGCAGGCGCAGCGCGCGGACGTAGTGCTCAGTGGGCTTGTAGGCGATGGCTGTGGCCCATGACAGGCAGGTGGGGCATTTCGCCAGGTGCTCGCCGACCTGAAGATAGGGAAATGGCTTGCCCTTGACTTTGGCCCAGTCAGCAATCAACGTCCTGACGAGGCTGCAGCCCTCGGGGCGAATCGCTGGGCTTTTCGACACACTTGTCATTTCCGCGTGAGTCTAACCCGCTGGGGCCTGCGCTTCGGTCTCCAGTTCAGCCAAGCCGACCTTCACGGCCCAGTCTCGTGTAGCCTGGGGGAAGTGTTCCCGATGAACCGAGTCGGTCTCCAACCCGAACAGCCTCGCGCAGAATGCCCGTCCCTCATCGCCCGTCAGCCGAAGCGCCTCAGGACCGCGTCCCGATGCTTGTACACGACCCACTGGTTCCGGTGTACCTTCTGTCCGACATCCGCAGCAGTCATGTCCTTGGACAGAAGCCAGATGATGTCGCCGTCTTCACCCATCTCTATCAGCCACTTAACCATGCCGTAGTGTCTGCCATCTTCGTACGTACGAGCGATACGCAGGAGTGCCTGGTTTACACGGTCCATTGTCAGGCCGTAGAGTCGCGTCAGTTCAAGGCGCGAGAGGTTCCCCTCATGCCAGTTGTAGAAAATCTGCTCTTCTGCTTTCTGCCCGGCCACATCCTCAGGCCGGTGCGCCGGAGGATTCTCCTCTTCCGGACCAACTACGGTCAGTGCCTCATCAGAGCAAGCACCGCCGGCCTCAGGTCCCGCGAACACCGCGGTGCTCAGGTCGTCCTCTCGCAACGCTGCCGACTCCTCTGGAATGCTGTCTGTGTGGTAGGAATCCGTCAGTACCCGATAGTACTCCTTGCCCAGGACCCGCAGCGCTGCGTGCAGGTACTGGTGGGGTGAATACTCCCCGAGGTGGTCAAACAGGTTGCGCGCAAGGAACTCCATCGCGCGGTACAGAGCGGCTTCGTAGACATCGTTGTACTTCAGGCAGACGTCCAATCCGCGGGCCTGGTTGGGCCCTGAGACGCGGATGGTCTCGCCTCGCGCGAACTGAAGCAGGACAAGGTGGACCAACTCAATGAACTCCGAAGTCTCAGCTTCGCTCAACGTCTCGTACGAAGCCTTGAGACCGCCGAAGACAGTTTCGAGCGCAGTATAGGCGCTGCGCCGGTTCAGCTTGGCGATTTCGGTAATCACCATGTCCATTTCGGCCAAGAGCGACGACATTGCGGCGCCTCCTGTGCTGCTCGATGGTTCCATGGCGCCTGGTCAGGCCACTGGAAGATTACGCCTATCTAGGGACCAGCAGAAGACTGAACCAGATGAAGAACGAGTTCCACAGGGGCACACCTTGCGGGACCTGCTGTTGCACCGTGGATGGTATCTCGCCGTGGCCGGGTCCAACGCCGTCTTCATCTGCGGTGTCCCTGACCACGGTCCCGAAGTCGAGCCGTAGCGGGTCCGGGGCGTGATTGTAGCCGGGAACGGACTGCGACTTCGATATCCCTGCCCTTGGGCACTGGCTGGTTCTGGCTACTCCGGCGGGTCGAGCCGGTGCCACGCCGGCCAGCAGAACCAGGACCAGAAAGACGGGAAAGAGCCTCTTGAACATGCGCACTGCTCCTCCTCTGTGGTTATGCGCTGAGGCGCGATTTGGGGTCAGCATGACCGGTTTCATACATCATTACTAATGAGAGCAGGAAATGTTTGTCATTCTGAGGCGTTCGACGCCGAAGAATCTTCGAGTGCAAAGACCCTTCGCTGCGCTCAGGGTGACATCAAGAACTGTCCAGTATTTCATGCTCTCCGTAATATATGCTTACCGATTGGAAAGGTGGCGCACCGCGCGCATCGCCTCTCCCAAGTACATTCTAGTCCCCGGCATCCCTGAGTCAACACGTCCGGACCGGTCGCCCCGTAAGTTGCCGTAGTTTATAAGGATGCAAACGTGCGGCCGGCTTGAAGCGAGCCCGCGCGGAAGGCGATGGATAGGAAGCCACGAAGACACGAACGACACGAAAAGGACTCAGACAGAATATCCGCAGATTACGCAGATTGCGCAGATTTCCTGCCCGAACCCCTGCACTGTCCGACAGGGGCCGCCGAGGCCAACCCTTGAACCCCCGAACCCTTTCCTCTCTGTCGCCCCGACGCCGAGGAGGGGTCTCGCCCTCGTCCGCTAGCCGCCAATCGCTAATCGCTTCACGACAGCAGCTCAGAGCTGCGGTGAAAGCTCGCCGGAAAGCTCGCTGGAAAGCTCATTCGAGAGCTTGTTCAAGAGCTTATTCGAAAGCTCATTTCAAAGCACAGTTCAAAGCTCGGCGAAAAGCTTGTTCAAAAGCTCCTCGCAAAGCTCGGCGAAAAGCTCGCTTCAAAACTCGGTTCAAAGCTCGCGTCAAAGCACGGATCAAAGCTCCTTTCAAAGCATCGTTCAAACCTTGTTCGAAAGCTAATTCGAAAGCTGCTCAGGGGGCGACCCCTCAGAGCCTTATGCGGACCCCGCAACCCAGCCTAACCGCCGCGCCGCATTGGACTTATGCCAAAACTGGGCTACAATGAAACCGACTGCGATGAGACAGCCAAAATGACGATGAAACAGCTTGAACTAACTCCGGAAACCGCTGCGGCCTTTGACCAGCTTCGCGACGCCAAGTGGGACCTGAACGTCTACGGAATGAGCCAGGCTCTGGCGTGGCG
>JAPLUO010000348.1 GCA_026397595.1 Caldifarciminota bacterium | reverse complement strand
ACACTTTGTGGGGCACCTCTCCGCATAATCTTAGGCTAACCAAAAGGTAGTCTAAGATTATGAGCAAAACGGCCGTGGGCCTCAAGCTATGCGCGGCTTCAAGCCCCGCCTTAGATGGGAAATTCACGCAGGTTTCAGGTTCTAAGGAGCTTTCCGGCGAGCTTTCAAGGGAGCTTTGGACGGAGCTTTCACGCGCCCAAGGCGCGAGTGACCAGTTGCCAGATGAAGACCCTTCGATTCATCGGACTCACTCAGAGCTTGCCCTGAGCAACCGAAGATTCTTCGCTGCGCTCAGAATGACAGGTGGAGCGAAGGGGCGACGCTGCGCGTCGGTTGGCAGTGGCGAAGCGGGCGAGTTAGCGGCGAGGGCGGCGGGGTCGGTCGCGGGCGATGAAGTCTGAGCCTGAGCCGGCCTGACCGGACCGACCGTCGTCCGTGATGAAGCCGATGCGCTTCTTCTTCGGTTCGGGCGGCTGATGAGCTGCTTGATGGCCGCAAAGACCATCTGGAAGTTCCTGTCGTGGACCGCCAGCTTGCCTTCGAGTTCGGCCAGCTTGAAAGCAAGCTGGCGCTGGTCGGTGAGCATCCTCCTCATGCGGATGAACGCCCGCACCAAGAAGACGCTGACTTCAACCGCCCGCCTCGACTTCAAGACGCACGCAAGCATCACCGCCCCATGCTCGGTGAAGGCGTACGGAAGACTTGACGAGTGCTTCAGCACAGCCAACCGGTCACAATTTGTGACCAGTTCCTCCTTCTCGTTCAGCGTCAGCTCGAGCATGAAGTCGGCCGGGAACCGGTCGCGGTTACGTTTGACGGCCTGATTGAGAGCCTTGGTCGTCACTCCATAGATCGCCGCGAGGTCGTAGTCGAGCATTACCCGCTCGCCGCGGATCTCCAGAATTGCGTTGTCCAGCCGCTCGGTCGGAATCAGATACCCGGAGTCTTTGGACGTAGGCACAGGCCAGGATACCGACAAGCCTCCGAGAGTCAAGTCGCGCTGGTGAGGATGCGACGCGTCACCGTCCTGTGCGGTAGCGGGCGTCGGCTCGCGTTGCCGGTAATCTGTATGTAGTAGCCGGCGATGCCCGAGATGCGGCGGGCGCTATTTGATTAGCCGGCGTTTCATCAGCGCGATGGCAAGGAAGAAGGCCGCGGCGCCGACCACGAGAATCCACGCGAGGCTGCCGAGCAGCGTCAGGTCAGGGTGTCCGAGAATGAAGCCGCGGTTGATGCGGACGATGTGGGTCAAGGGCAGCACGATGTAACTCACGGTCTGCACCGCTTTAGGTAGGGTCGTGAGCGGGAAGAACGTGCCGCTGAAGAGGAACATCGGCGTGATGAAGAGGAATATCGGGTAGTTGAAGAAGTCAATCGATGGCACGACCGCGGTCGCAATCATCCCCATTGAGGCGAAGAGCACGCCGCAGACAAACCCGAAGACCGGCACGAAAGGCAACAGCCACACCGGCCCGAGCCCGAACAGGATGACAACGAGATAGACCATCGTTGCGTTTATTGCGGCCCGGGTCGCGCCCCAGAATATCTCGCCGGCCACGACTTCTTCGACGTTTACCGGCGTGGCGATGATGGCGTCGAACGTCCGCTGGAATATCATCCGGATAAAGGAAGAGTAGGTGCACTCGAAGAATGCGGCGTACATCATCGCCACCGAGACCAGGCCCGGCCCGATGAATCTCGCGTACGGCACGCCGTCAATCTGCTTGATGAACACACCGAGCCCGTAGCCCATCGCGACGAGGTAGAGTATCGGCTCGCCCATCGGCAGCAGGAAGTTGACGAGGAACAGCCGCCGGAAGACGAGGAAGTTGCGATACCAGACCTGCCACAACCGCAGGCTCAAGTCAGGCAGCAAACGAGTCACGACCTGCCCTTTCCGGTTCCGCCATTCTGCACTTTGCATCTTGCAGTTTGCATTTTGACTTCGTCCTCATCCTCAATCCCGAAGCTCCCGGCCGGTCAGTCGGATGAAGACGTCTTCCAGCGTTGCCCGCCTCACGCTGTACGAATTCAGCCGCACCTGCTTGCGGATGCGTTCGAGCGCGCCCGGGCAGTCGGATGCGAATATCTCGAATTTGTCCCCGAGTTTCTGGAACCGGCATTCGCCAAGCGCCGCTTCGACCGCGCCTGACATGCCGTCCTCGGGAACGACTTCGAGCACCTCGTCCCCTGCGTTCTCACCTATCAGGCTTTGCGGCGAGCCGGTCGCGATGACCTTGCCGTTATCCATTATCAGCAGCCGGTCACAAATCTGCTCGGCCTCGTCCATGTAGTGGGTCGTAATGATGATGGTCACGCCCCGCTGCCGCAGTTCGCGCAGCCGCTCCCAGATGAGCCGCCGCGCCTGCGGGTCGAGCCCGGTCGTCGGCTCGTCGAGCACGAGCAGCCGCGGCGTGTTAATGAGCCCGCGCGCGAGGACCAGCCGCCGCTTCATGCCGCCCGAAAGCTCATCTACCTTCTCGTCCGACTTGTCGGTCAGGTGGACGAACTCAAGCAGTTCGGTCGCCCGCTGCCGGGCAATGCGCGTGGGAATGCCGAAATACCGGGCGTACACCAGCAGGTTTTCGACGACGGAGAGGTCCGGGTCGTAGTTGTTGTCCTGCGGCACGACCCCGAGTTGCGCCTTGATTTCGCGCGGGTGGAGGGCCACGTCCAGCCCGAACACGTCGAGCCTGCCGCCGGTTCGGGGCGAGTTACCGGAGAGCATCCGGATGGTCGTGGTCTTGCCCGCGCCGTTCGGCCCGAGGAATCCGACCACCTCGCCTGGGGCAATCTCGAAGTTGATACCGTCCACCGCCGCCAGTTCGCCGAACCGCTTGGTCAGCCCTGCGGCGACTACGAGCGGCGTCTCGGTCGGCTTCATAGCTTCAGGCATGGAGACCACAATCCTATCTTGGGAGCCCGGCCGGTCAATCGCGCCCGACTCGTGGGCTGCGTCGTCCGCCCGGGCCTTTGCCCGCCCGGCGCCCCAGCGCGGCCAGCGTGGCCAGCAGGTTCTGGTGGAACTGTTCCGCGGTGTCGATGACAGTGGCCTTGCCCGGGTAGATTTCGTACAGCGCGCGGTACTTGAGCGGAGTCAGGTTCGGCATCCAGACGTTGGCTCCGCGGGTCAGGCCCAGTTCGCGGCCGTGCTCCTTATTGACCGTGGCAAGCGCGGTGGTTGAGGGGATATTCGCCTCCGGGCAGACCAGTCGAGTCAACGCGACCACCTTGGTCGTCATCAGGTCGGTGGCGGGAACCTGGGAACCGGCTGAGAGATTCCTCGATTCGCCGCGCTCTGTCATTTCGAGTGAGTCGGACGAGTCGAGAAATCTCGCCCCTGCGCGCGGCTCACTCGGAATGACAGCCTGACCCAGTGGAGTCTGGGGGTGGGGAACGAACGGGCCACAGCCAATCATCTCAAGGTCGAGGTCGCGGAAGAGCATGATGTCACGAGCCAGCGATTCGTAGCTCTGCCCCGGGATGCCGACCATCACGCCCGAGCCTGCCTCGTAACCCATCTCCTTGGCCGCCTTGAGCAGGGCGATGCGGTCGCTCACCTCGGTGCCGCAATCCGGGTGGATGCGCCGGAAAAGGTCAGGGTCGGAAGTCTCGTGCTTGAGCAGGTACCGCTCCGCGCCGGCCGCGCGCCATTCGGCCAACTCGTCGAGGCTCCGCTCGCCGAGCGACAGGGTTACCGCCAGCCCAGTCTCGGTCTTGATGCGACGGACCAGCCGGGTGATGAAGTCGCGAGTCAGGCCGTGGTCCTCGCCCGACTGCAGAACGACGGTACCGTACTCCAGCCGGACGGCGAGCCGTGCGCTGTCCATCACTTCGTCCTCGGACATCCGGTAGCGCTCAATCCGGCGCGACGCCCGAATGCCGCAGTAAAGGCAGTCGCGCCGGCAGTAGTTTGACAGCTCAATCAAGCCGCGCAGGTGGACTTCGTCGCCGACGCGCTCCTTGCGTACGCGGTCGGCCTCGGCCCAGAGCTGGTCCAAACGGGACTCGTCTTCTTCAAGCAGCCGGAAGAGGATGTCGCTACGCTTCATTGCGCAATGGTAGGAGGGGCTTCCAAGCCCCGATCCCGCGAGGTCGGGACAAGGATGTCCCTCCTACGCGAACCATCGGTCTCACGGAATCGCCTTTGCCTCGCGGTACGCTTCGAGCGCCGCCGGGAACGGCTCGAGCGCGCGCTCGAAGATGCCGAGCGACCAGGCGATGGTGAGCCCGTAGTTCGTGATGGGCACGCCTTGCTCGCGGCACCGCGCCACGCGGTTCAGCACCGCGCGCCGGTTGGTCATGCACGCGCCGCAGTGAATTACCAGCTTGAACTGAAACACGTCCGCCGGGAAGTCGTGCCCCTGATGCGTGACGAACTCCAGCTTCCCGCCGACGCGCTGCTGGAGCCAGTTCGGTATCTTCACCCGCCCGATGTCGTCGCCGATTGGATGGTGCGTGCAACTCTCGGCAACCAGCACCCGGTTCCCCGGCTTCAGCCGGTCAATCGCCATTGCGCCGCGCACCATCTCAACCAGGTCGCCCCTGAATCTGGCGAAGAGAATTGAGAATGAAGTGAGTTTCACGTCTCGTGGCGTGTCGGCAACGACCTTCGCGAACGCCTGTGAGTCAGTGACCACGATGTCGGGCTTCCGGTTCAGCCGCGCCAGCGCGTCTTTCAGTTCGTGCTCCCGCACCACCAGCGAACACTGGCCGTGGTCCAGCAGGTCGCGGATGGTCTGCACCTGCGGGAGGATGATGCGGCCTTTGGGCGCTTCCTTGTCAATCGGGACGACCAGCACCGCCAGCCCGCCCTCGGGCAGCAGGTCGCCGATAATCGGCTCCTGCGCGAGGAAGTCGTCGGGCGCGACGGCAATTAACGCCTCGCGCACGGCAAGCACGCCCTCGCCGCGCGACATTGTGGTCTGCACCAACCTGACACCTTCGTCTCGCAGACGTTGCTCAAGCTCGGGCGCGGGTTGGCCGAGGTCGCTCTTGTTGAACACCGCCAGGACCGGCACTCCTCGCTTCTTCAACTCAGCAAGGATGCTGTCCTCAAAGCTGCCCCACTCGCCGGCGTCGGCCACGATGACGCCGAGGTCGGTGCGGTCAAGCACCTTCCGCGTCTTCGCCACTCGCTCTGCTCCCAGCGCGCCAACGTCGTCAATGCCCGCGGTGTCAATGAACAGCACCGGGCCGAGCGGCAACAGTTCCATCGGTTTCTCGACGGGGTCGGTCGTTGTCCCGGCGACTTCCGAGACAATGGAAACCTGCTGGCGCGTGAGCGCGTTCAGGAGCGACGACTTGCCGACGTTGCGGCGGCCGAATATGCCGATGTGCAGGCGCATGGACTTCGGTGTTCGTTCCATCTTCACACGCTCCCCGTGGGAGATTCCAGATTCCAGCTTATCCGCAGATTACGCAGATGACGCAGATTTCCTTCAGTCCTGAACCCCGGAACCCCAGGACCCCAGAACCCTCCTTCTTCTCTAGAAGCAAAGGTCTCGTTCATCGCTCGTCCTTATCTTCTCGATGCGGGCGCGGACTTCCGCACGCGTCTTCTCGTCCACAAGCTGCCCGGCTTCCTTCTCAACCAGAGCAAGTCCGTCGCGCTTCGTCTCCTCCGTCGCGTAGTCGGTCAGGTACTCGGTCAGCGTACACAGCGCGTTCGGCGTGCAGTAGCGCTTGATGAACCCGGGGATCGAGAACTCCATGAAATGCTCGCCAGTGCGGCCAAGCCGATAGCAGGACGTGCACCAGCTCGGGATGTAGCCGTCCCGAATCAGTTCGTGGACGACCGCATCGAGCGGGCGCGTATCGTGCAGCTCAAACTGCTCGCGGTTCAGCTCCTGGCATTCACCGTCACGCCGTTCCTGGTAGGAACCGATTTCGAGGCGCGAGCCGGCGTCAATCTGGGAAACCCCGAGCGCCAGTCCCTCGCGCCGTATCGCCGGCGTCTCACGCGCGGTGAGAATCATGCCGGTATAAGGCACAGCCAACCGCAACACCGCAATCACCTTCTTGAAGTCCTCATCCGAGACGAAGTGCGACCGGTCAAGCTCCACGTTCGAGGCGACGTTCACCCGGGGAAAACTAATGGTGTGGGGCCCGACTCCGAACCGCTCCTCAAGGTGAATCGTGTGCGCCAGCAGCCCCATCACCTCGAACCGCCAATCGTACAGCCCGAACAAGGCACCGATGCCGACATCGTCCAACCCGCCCT
>JAPLUO010000299.1 GCA_026397595.1 Caldifarciminota bacterium | reverse complement strand
ATCAACGCCGTACTTCTGGCGCACATACTCGATGACTTCGCCACGCCGCTCCTGACAGAAGTCGACGTCAAAGTCGGGCATCGAGACGCGTTCGGGATTCAGGAAGCGTTCGAACAGCAGGCCAAAGCGGATGGGGTCGAGATCGGTGATGGTGAGGCACCAGGCGACGACCGAGCCCGCGCCCGAGCCCCTGCCCGGCCCGACCGGAATATCATGCGCCTTCGCCCACTTGATGAAGTCCGCGACGATAAGGAAGTAACCGGGGAACCCCATCTTCGCGATAACGTCCAGCTCGAACGCAAGCCGCTCCTCAATCGCCGGAGTCTCGCGATGGTAACGCCGGTGCAACCCCTCGCGCGCAAGATGCTTCAGATACTCAAGCGCATCGGCAAAGCCCGCGGGCGGTCGGTAGTGCGGCAGGTGGAAACGTATGTGTTCGAAGTCGAGCAGCAGGTTGCACCGGTCCGCGACCTCGCGGGTCCGCCGCACCGCATTCGGCATGTCGGCAAAGACCCGGCTCATCTCCTCCGGCGAACGGAAGTAGAGCTCTCCCGAGGTCATCTTCATCCGGTTCGTGTCGGAGAGCTTCTTGCCGGTCTGGATGCAGACCAGCGCGTCGTGGGCGCGCGCGTCGCCAGGCCGCAGATAATGGCAGTCGTTCGTGGCAACAATCGGGATGTCGAGCGTCGCGCCCAGGTCGCGGATACCGGGGATTATCTTCTCCTGGTCGGCAAAGCCCGCCCGCATCACATCAAGGTAGAAATTCTCCTGTCCCAGTATCTGCTGGTACTGGGACGCGGCCTGCATCGCGCGCTCCGGGTCGTCGCGGCGCAGGTAGTAATTCACCTCGCCCTTCAGACAGCCGGACAACCCGATGAGCCCTTCCGCGTGCTCTGCCAGCAACTCCTTGTCGATCCGCGGCCGGTAGTAGAACCCCTCGAGGTACGCCCGCGTCGTCAGCTTCATCAGGTTATGGTAGCCGATCTCGTTTCGGCAGAGCAGGGTCAGATGGAAACTCGCCTCGTGGATGTCGGCATCCGGTTTCTTCTCGGTACGGGAACGCGGGGCCACGTACAGCTCAGCGCCAATAATCGGCTTCACCCCGGCCTTCTGCGCCGCCTTGTAGAACTTGATGGCTCCGAACATGTTGCCGTGGTCGGTGATTGCCAGCGCCGGCATCCGGAACTCAGCCGCCAGCTTGACCAGCGCCTCGACGCTCGACGCGCCGTCGAGCAGGCTGTACTCGGTGTGGTTATGGAGATGGACGAAATCCACGTCCGCGGGCTTCGAGGTCACGAACCTATAATGCGGAATCGAGCCGGCAAGTCAAGCACGAAAATCAGCCCGCTTGTGCCCACCCGCACCCTACGCGGGCCGTCAGCCGTCGCCGACGGACGCTGCTCCTATCCTACCACTCGGACGTCCGGAACAACCACTAGGCCTTGTTCGCCGCGCACCACCTGCCAGGCGTCGTGTTCCTTCAGCCTGCCGCTCAGAATCAGCCCGCTCAAAGGGACTTGGACGAGTCGCTCCACAGTGCGCTGAAGCTCCCTGACTCCGTACTCCGGGCTGTAGCCTGCCTGAGCGAGTGCCTGCTCCGCTTCCTCGCTCACGTGCAGCGTGACGTTATGCCGCTTGCGCAGTTCCTCTGAAATCGCGTCCAGCATCGGCCGCAGGATTCTTCTCGCGTCCTCCTCACTCAGCGGCCGAAAGACAATCTGCTCGTCAACCCGGTTGATGAACTCGGCCCGGAACCGCGCCTTGACCTCATGCTGCATCGCCGTC
>JAPLUO010000187.1 GCA_026397595.1 Caldifarciminota bacterium | reverse complement strand
CGTCTCCGCCATTCTCGCTTCTGATTTCGCCGGCCGAGACCCCTCCTCGGCGTCGGGGTGACACTTCGCGTCATCTGCGTCCATCTGCGTTCATCTGTGGTTCCATCGGGTTTGGTTGCGGCCTCCGAGGCCGCGCTGTGTTTCTCTGTGCACTCTGTGGTTCACTGGTTTGGTTCGACTTCCGAGCCATGTTCACTCTGTGGTTCTCTGTGCGCTCTGTGGTTGGCCTGTCCGGTCGCGACCCATTCACCGGCAATCAGGAGCTTTGGCTGTTCCATCTTGGTGAGAGGATAGACTGAGGTCTTGGGCAAGTCAAACGCGGAGGGCGCGTCGGCTACTTGGATTGATCGAGCAGGCCGAACTTCTGCAGGCGAGATTTGATGGCTGCACGCTGCCGCTGAAACATGACCGCCAGTTCTTCTCTCGGCGTTCCTTTGGCGAACTCGGCCCGCAGCCTTGCGTTTTCTTCCTCGGTCCACTTCTCGTAGGCGCGAGGGTGCTTCTCACGAAGCCGGCTCAGGCGGCCCGGTGGTGCATCAGGTCGCATGAACGGCATGGCTTCGGTTATCGCGTGTATGAAGTCGACGATGTCTTCCTCGAACACCATCACGCGCTGGTGTTCATGCTCCTTCTCGTCGCCCTGCCTGGATTCGCTGATCTTCAGGTACTTCGCCCCATTCTGCGCCCGCTGGACGTCAACGAAGTAGGTCCGGTTCCCGGCCGCCACCTTGGCCGAGAACAGTTCCTCTCCGTACTCCTGCTCTTCACTCATGTCAATCTCCTGACGCCGCCAGCCGTAGGCTGTCAGCCGTAAGCCGCGAGCTGTCACTGTGCAGCTTCAGCATCGTTTCAACCAGACCGACCATCTCGTCATGTCGCGCCTTGACATCGCTCCGTAATAGGTCACTGTCCCTAATTCCCCCGCCGACTGCGTGCCGGGTGACCGTGAAGTCCGTGCGGCACGTCTCCTGCCCGTGGAAGAGGCCGCACACCGCCTCAATGGCGGCGCTCTGGTAGGGCAGATTGGGTTCGAAGTGGAGCTTCACGGTTCGCTAGTGCCCTTCAGATACTTGGCGAAGGCCTGATCGAAGTCGGACAGGTACTCCTGATCCTGTTTGACCCGGTACTTCTCGTATTCCTCAAGGGCCTTGGCGACCGCCATCTCGTGCGAGATTCTGCCGGCATGTCGCAGTACTTGCTGGTCAGTGTAATTGAGGAATTTCTCGACTTGTTTCAGCCAGTCCTTCATGGTCATGACCTGGTGGTTCAGCGCTCTCAACTCGGCGAAGTCAATGAACATCCCCACCAAGCGGTTGAGCCGGGAGACTTCGCCCTGGTTGAGGTAGTTCTTGGCAACCGTCACGTCGCTCATCTGAATCTTGCCTTTGGGCGAGTTCTTCCAGGTAGTCAACCCCATGAACGGCTTACCGCTGTCAGCGCGCTGATGGACAATCTCGGCAGCGGTTCGGCCGGTAACGGCGAAGTGAAGCTGGTTCTGGACGATCCGATAGAACAGGTGCGTCTCCTCGCTACTGCTCCGGTAGTCGCTGCTGCACTGCTCGAACACATCGGCAATCTTCTGATAGGCTCGCCGCTCACTCGCACGGATTTCCCGGATCCTCTCCAGCAACTCATCAAAGTAGTCCCTGCCGAATGACCGACCGTTCTTGAGCATCTGGTCATTGATTACGAACCCCTTGACCACGAATTCCCGCAGAGTATTCGTCGCCCAGACGCGGAAATGCGTGGCCTTGAGCGAGTTGACTCGATACCCCACGGCGATGACGGCATCCAGGTTATAGAACTCAACCGCGCGGGTTACTTCGCGTTTGCCTTCGGCTTGAACTGTTTCCATTTTGGAAATAGTTGCTTCCCGAGTCAGTTCGCCACTGGCGTAGATGTTCTTCAGATGTCGGGAGACGGCCGGCGTGCGCACGCCGAACAACTCGGCAATCGCGCGCTGGGTGAGCCAGAAGTTGTCTCGCGCGAAGAACACATCCACCGTCACCTTGCCGTCGGCGGTGGTGTACAGAATCACTCGATTCTGCCCGCCCGGCTGCAACTCGTGCCCCTTCACAGGCTCCTCACGTTCTCCAAACCATGCTGCTGGAGCACCCAGATGGTATCCCTAAGGAAGATGGTGTCTACTTGCATACCTGATAATATTCCCAACGGTCAGGCTTGTCAATCGCACTGATGGAAGATGTCGGGGCGGGCGGCGGCGGTTTACCGAGGCTGCTCGTGCGGGTCGTCGTGGAACCAACCGAGTTCGCGCAGGACTATCCGCGCCGCGCCCTGCTATCTCTCAGGAATGTCGGGAGCGCCCTCGCCACCCGGACTCTAATAGGTGACTGTCCCTCATTTCCTTCACGGTTCACGGGGCACGGCTTAGGGTTCACGTTTCGCGCTGATGGCGGGGAAGACGCGCGCGTGTCAGGAATTGTTTATTGCGTCCCCGGAATTAGTCCTGGTCCGGGACGGTGCGGCCCGGGTGAGCCTGGCCAAGCTCAAGCGGCTGCAGGCGGCCGCCGCCGAGTCAATCGGCCCGCAGCAGGTCAATGCCGGCCAGGAGCGCAGCCTGCGCGAGATGCTTGAGACCCTGGCCACG
>JAPLUO010000366.1 GCA_026397595.1 Caldifarciminota bacterium | reverse complement strand
CCGTCGACCCATTTGACGACGGCCACGACCTTGTCGCCATGCTTGGGACGAGACGGCTTGCCGCAGATGCGTTCGACTTCGGCTTTGATGTCCTCGATGGGTCGGACCGGCAGGCCTTTGCCTTTGACTGCGTCGAGCAGGTCCTGACGTAATGGGTTGATAGCCAGCCCGAGTTCGGTGACGATGACGTCGACGAGTTCGCCCGGGGCGCAGAGCGTTGTCACTTCGTCCACGATGACCGGCATCCGGTCGCGCATCGCCGGAACCGAGAGTATCGTGCAGCGGGCGTACATGCAGTTCTGCCAGCCGCCGATGCCGTGGCGCAGGCGGCCGTCCGAATGGGTGACCACATTGGCGTTGAAGTCCGGGTCCACCTCGGTCGCGCCGAGCACGGCTACGTCGAGCAGGTTGATGTAGTTGCCTTTGGCGTGGAAGTTGTAGCTCTCAAGCGGGCTGGTTTCGACGTGACCGCGGTTGACGCCGATGGAGCGGACCGCTTCGAGGTCAAAAGCCTGGCCGTCCACGAGCGCGGGGGCGATGCCGTCTTCGAGCATCTTCACGAGGTAGCGGGTTGAGCCGCCGTGGAGCCAACTGGCCTTGATCCCGGCCTGCTTCATCATGTCGGCAAGGTAAATGGCAAAGGCGAGCGAGACGCCGCCCGCGCCGCCCTGGAAGCTGAACCCGTCGTGCGTGATGCCGGAATCGCGGATGAACTTCGCGGTCAGCTCAGCGATGTAGAGGCGGTCCTGGCTGCGTGTAATCTGGGTCGTGCCCGAGACAATCTTCCTCGGGTCGCCGATGTTGTCCTGCCGCACGACCATGTCAACGTACGTGCCGGACAACTGGATGGGGATGGCCGGGAACGGGACGAGGTTGTTGGTGACCACAATCGTGCGGTCGGCGTAGGTGATGTCGGCATCGGCGTAGCCGAGCACGCCGCATGCCGCGTCGCCGTGGACCGCATTGGCATTGCCGAACTGGTCGGCGGTCGGCGCGGCGATGACCGCGATGTCGATATGGATTTCGCCGTCCTGTATGGCCTGTGCCCGGCCACCGTGAGAGCGGAGTACGCCGAGCCCGCGCATCTTGCCCTGCGTGCAGTAGTCGCCCAGCGGGCCATTGAGGCTGCCCTCGATATGGTGAATGACGCCGGAGTCGAGATGTCTGGTGATGGGAGCATGGCAGGGGAAGGCGGCCGAGGGATACCAGACAAGGTCTTTGAGGCCCATCTCAGCGCAGAGGTCGAAGAGTTGGAGCGAGAGCGTGTCGCCGTCGCGGAAGTGGTGGTGGGTCGAGAACGTCATGCCGTTCCTGATGCCGGCCTTTTCCAGCGCGGTCCTTAAGTCGGCCACGACCTTGTTGCCGTCTTCAGGGTAGTCGAGACAGGTCGGGATTTGCGGGCAGGCCTTGCGGCCGCTGGGCCGGTGCTTGCCAACGCCGGGGAAGGGAATTGCCGGCTTGCCGTTAACCTCAGTCGGGACCATGCGGCCGAGCGCGTTCTTGATGAGTTGCATCTATGACTCCGAGGGGTTCTGGGGTTCCGGGGTTCTGGGGTTCAGGCCGGAACCCCTGGACCCTTGACCCCCTGAACCCATTGCCGTTGCCATCGCGATCGTGCGCAGGGCGCGTTCCACGACCGGCGGGTCTATCATCTTCGAACCGAGGTTCACGACGTTCCGGCCCCCGGCCTGCGCTTCCTTGAATGCCATCACTACCTGCTGCGCTTTCTCGATTTCCGCGGGTGACGGGGTGAATGCCTCGTTCACGACCGGGACCTGGCGCGGGTGGATGCAGCCTTTGCCTTCGAACCCGAGTTCCTTTGCGGCCTGACAACTGGCCTGCAACGCGGCCATGTCATCGATGTCGGCGAAGACCGTGTCGATTGCCTGTACGCCGGCGGCCTTGGCCGCGTTTGCGACCTGGGATCGCGCCCACAGGCTCTCAAGACCGGCCGGTGTCTTCACTCCGCCGAGGTCGAGCAGGTAGTCTTCGAGTCCGTAGGTCAGCGCGACGACGCGCGGCGACGCGCCGGCTATCTCCCGCGCCTTGAACATGCCTTCGCAGGTTTCGACAATCGGCATGAGGAAAACGTCGAAGGTCGAATGCCGAATGTCGAATGAGGAGAGCACGGAGGAGACTCGGGAGTCGACTGCTTTGACCTGCTCGGCAGACTCGCACTTGGGGATGAGAATGACGTTGACTCCGGCGTGGACCAGCGGTTCCACTTCATCGAGCCCGGCCGGAAGCGGGTTGATGCGAACCATGCGCTCGCAGTCGCCGAAGTCGAGCGCGTAGAGGGCGTTGCGTACGACGAGGAGGGCTGCGTCCTTGTCCGGCGCCGGAACTGAGTCCTCAAGGTCCAGGATGACGGCGTCGGGCCTGTGAATTCTCGCGTTGAGCATGAACCTGGGCTCGTTACCGGGCAGGTAGAGTCGGGATCGGCGCCACCGGTCGCGCGCCGAAGGCAGGGCGAAGCTGGGACCGGGCGCAGGCAGAAACGATGAACGATGAACGTTGAACGATGAACGACGAACAGCGGTTTCGAGGCGGGCCATGATGACAAAGGGCAGCGCGCCGGTGTCTTCGATGTCCACGTGGGCGTGCTCGACTCCCAACATCTTGAGCGTATCGATTACGAGCTTGCGGTTGACCTCGCCGTACATGAAGTCAACCTTGCTCTTGAGGTTCAGCTCGACGCCGCCGGACTTGAGCAGTTCGAGTTCGACCCAGAGGTCGGAACGGACGTCCGGGCCGCGGCGACCAGCAGTCACCACACTCATTTCGCACCTGCCTTGGCCCGGAGCCGGGCACGAGTGTATTCGAGCAGGCCCCCGGCGTCACGTATCGCCAGGATCTCCGGCGGCAGTGTCGGAAACTTGAAGGTCTGGTCACCGACCTTGATAGTGCTCTGTTTCAGGTCAAGCGACACAGCCATGTCGGGCTGGTACGCGGCAACCGCGTCCGGGCACTCAATCAGCAGCAGGCCCTGGTTGATGGCCGCGCGATAGAAGATGCGGGCGTAGCTCCTGGCCACAATCGCCTCGATGCCGACCGCCTTGAGTCCCACGACCGGCTGTTCCCGCGATGAACCGCACCCGAAGTTCTTGCCCGCGATGATGATGTCGCCGGGCTGGACTGCCTTGGCAAACTCAGGGTCGAGGTCTTCGAGCAGATGCGGTTTGATTTCGTCCGGCTTGGCGCAGGTATACGTATACTTGCCCGGAAACAGCATGTCGGTATTGATGTCATCACCGTAGGCCCATATTCTCATCTTATGCCACCTCTCGCGGGTCAGTGATTCGGCCGGTGAGTGCGGTCGCGGCCACGGTTGCGGGCGAAGCAAGGTAGATTTCGGCGTCCTTGCAGCCCATCCGGCCCTTGAAGTTACGGTTTGCAGTCGAAAGGCACTTTTCGCCGGGCGCGAGGCAGCCTTGGTGCGCGCCGAGGCATGGACCGCAGCCTGGGGGCAGCAGGACCGCGCCGGCTGATACGAGGGTTTGTACGTCCTCGGCGTCGAGTGCCCTCTCGAGTTCAGCCCGGGAGGCGGGGAGTATCAGCAGCCGCGTGTTTGGAGAGACCTTCTTGCCGCAGAGTATTCTTGCCGCGACCGCGAGGTCGCTGGCCCGCCCGTTCGTGCACGTCCCAATCAGGCACTGCTGGATTTCGAGGCCGGCCAGCTCGGTGACGGGCTTGTACTTGTCGACCTTGTGCGGGACGGCAATCGCCGGCACGACCTCGGCCATGTTCCATGTCAGTTCCTGCCGATAGGTCGCGCCGTCATCCGCCCACTCGGGGTTCCACGATATGCGCTTCACGCCGATAGTCTGCAGATAGCCTTTGGTGATTTCGTCCACCGGGAAGACCGCGTTCTTCGCGCCCATCTCGACGCCCATATTCGCGATGGTGAACCGGTCGTCAATCGTCAGGCTGCCGATGTCACCCCAGAACTCGACTGAGCAGTAGTCCGCGCCGTCGGCGCCAATCTTGCCGATGATGGTCAGGATGAGATCCTTGGCCGCCACCATCTCCGGCAGCCGGCCCTTCAGGGTAATGCGGATTGTCTCCGGGACTTTGAACCACGTCTCGCCGGTCAGGAGCAGGGATGCCGCCTCGGTCCGGTCGATGCCGGTGGCAAACGCGTTCACCGCGCCGTAGGAGCAGGTGTGCGAGTCCGAGCCGACCGCGAGCGTGCCGGGCAGGACGAGTCCCTTCTCTACCATCACCTGGTGACAGACACCGGTGCCGATGTCGAAGAAGTGCTTGATACCGTACTTCTGGACGAACTCGCGAATCTTCTTGTGGCTGGTCGCGGTCTTTTCGTCCGAGGCGGGAATCACGTGGTCAAGGACGATGACCGGCCGTTCCGGGTTCGCGATACCGAACTCGGCCATGTCCTTTGCCACCTTGTCGGTGATGGCCGCGGCATTGTCGTGCATCAGGAGCCGGTCGGGCTTGCAGGTGACGAGTTCACCCGCCTGGGCAGCCTTCTTGCCCGCCTTGCGGCTGAGCACTCTCTCGGCAAACGTCATTGGCATAGAAACCTCACTCAATTGGCTTGTCTTTCAGACAGGCCCAATTATAGGGCAAACCCGGAGGACGGCAAGTGTTCAGGCAAAGGCAAAAGTGGAAAGTGGAAATGGCAAAGGACTAGGCAAAGGGGACGCTAGCGCGAAGGCGGGGTAGAGAATTGCGACGAACGATGAGAATAGAAGGCTGACAGGAATGGTCGACAGCTCGCGGCCGACGCGGCTTGACGTTGGCGGGGGCGCGGATATTCTGAGGTACTCATGCACAGTCTTCCCGTGATGCTCGCGGCCGGCACGATGGGCTGGCTTTGGCTGATGATCTGCGTGTTCGGCGGGCTGATTGGTATCGCCGGAGCAGTACTCTGGATATGGATGCTTGTGGAGGTGCTGACGCGCGAAACCGATGAGGGCAACAACCGGCTTACCTGGGCGCTGGTCATCGTGTTCACGCACTGGATTGGCGCGCTGATCTACGTGCTCGCGCGCCGGCCGGAACGTATCAAGAGACTCGGCAAGTAGCCGGCGGCCTCAGGCGTAGCCTTTCTCAGACAGCCAGCGTTCCACCCCGGCCTCGCGCATCTCGTGCATCACGGCCACAGTCTTCTCGTGATACTCGTAGGATTCCCCGAACTCCTTCACCAGGGCGCAGGAGTCCAGTTCCCGGCACTGCGCGCAGAACTCGATGCCCTTCCCGTCCATGCAGCACGCGAGCAGCTTGCAGTCGCGTGACCAGTGGAGCCCTTCCCGGCGTTCTGAGCGGCAGCCGCCGCACCGAACCTTGTCCGGGTCGACGTTCTGCGAGCGGAAGTACTCTACAACGTCGTCAGCCCGATCCCGGATGCCGCAGCGGCCACAGTCAATACCACAGACTCCCAGCAGGCCGCGTTCCTTTGCCAGTTGTACCTCCTATCCGAGAAGGCCGCCATTCCTGTAGATCTTAAGCTGGACCGGCGGGAACGGGTGGCCATGGACCTTCACGCCCGTTACCATCAGTTCAATCTCACCGGTCGCCAGGTTGGCCCGGATCCGGTCTCCGTCCTTCATGCCCGACTCCATGAGGTCCGCTGTCATGACCGGGAGCCCGGCGTTGACCGCGTTGCGGAAGTAGATGGCGCCAAAAGAGCGGGCTATGACGAGGCCGATCTTCAGGCTCTTGAGACAGTCAACCGCCTGCTGGCGCGAGGAGCCGGCCCCGAAGTTCTTGCCGGTCACGACGATGTCACCGGGCTGCGCGTTCTTGCTGAAGTGCTCCCAGCCGGGAAGATTCCCGAAGCAGTACTGGCCCATTTCTCGAATGTCGGTTATGGCAATGTGTCGGTTGTGGAAGATCATGTCGGTGTCGATGTTGTCCTTAGGGATGAGCCAGACCCGGCCCTCGACCACGAGCGGCGCAGCGTGAGGCGCGCGGCGTTCGTGCGATAGCCTGGACATGGGTTTGGGTTTGAACAGCGCCGGCCTGACCGGTATGGCGCCGGGGTTGACGATGGCGCCGGCGACAGCGGATGCGGCTACGGTCTCAGGCGAAGCAAGGTAGACGTCGCCTTTGCCCTGCTTGCCGGCGAAATTCCGGTTGCCGGTTGAGACCGTGATCTCGGCCGGGCCGTTCTGGCCGATCTGGCCGGCAGCGCAGCCCGCGCAGCCGGCGTTGCCGACCAGCGCGCCGGCCTGCTTGAAGGTCTCGATGACCCCGCTGCGCAGGGCTTCCTGCCAGATGGCGTCGGTCGCAGGGACGATCTTCAGGACTACCCCGGGCGCGACTTTGCGTCCTTTGAGTACTCCGGCAGCGGCTTTCAAGTCCTCCATCCGGCCGTTGGTGCACGAGCCGATGAAGGCCGAGTCAATCTTGCGGCCGGCGATAGAGGCGACCGTGACTACGTCTTCGGGGTGACCGGGCCGGGAGATGAGGGGTTCGAGACCGGCGATATCAACTTGCTCGGTGCGTTCGTAGGTCGCGTCCGGGTCGGCCCGGAGCGGCGCGAACTCGCGGCTCGTCTTCGCCTTGCAGTAGTCAAGCACAGCCTGGTTCGGTGGGAAGAAGATGATGATTGCACCCATCTCGGTGCCCAGCGACGAGATGGTCATGCGTCCGGCGAGGCCGAGTTTGTCCGCGTATTCGCCATAGACTTCAGCGGCAAGGCCGAGCAGACCATTGGCGCCGAAGTGCCGGAGGAGGGCAAGCCCGACGTCCTTGGGGCTGGTGCCGGGCCTGGGCATGCCGGTCAGTTCGACCTTGACCGTGGCCGGGACCTCGAACCAGACCTTGCCGAACGCCCAGGCGTGGGCAATGTCCTGGTCGCCCATGCCCTGGCCGAATGTGCCGATTGCGCCGAGAATGTTGGCGTGCGAGTCGGTCGAGACGATGGTGTCGCCGGGACCGACCAGCCCGAGGTCTACTGCAAGGTGGGTGCCGATGCCGGAGTCCACGTCGTAGACCTTGATGTCGTGGTTGCGGGCAAAGATGCGGCAGACCTGTTGATTCGTCGCGTACTTCTGGTCTGAGCCGGTCGGGTTGCAGTCGAAGGTGAAGAACGTCTTCTTCGTGTCGTCCACGCCGAGCCCGTAGTCTTCGAGGTTCTTGACGACGTTCGCACCGCCGAAGTCGCGCGCGACCCTCACGTCAATCCCAAGCTCGACAATGTCGCCGGGCCTGACCGACCTGGTCGGGGAATGGGCCGCGATTATTCTCTCGACAATCGTCGCCATGATCAGGGAATGAGCTGGCCCTTTTCCAGCATCACGAGCGGGTCGAACGTGGCGAAGTCGGCCTGGTGGATGAGCACGGTCTCAAGCACTTTCGGGGCGCCTTCGCCTTCCTTCGCATGGCAGGCAATGGTGTTCACGATGTCTTCAGGCAGGCCGCACTTGGCAGCAAGAATCGCACCGGATATGGGATGGCGTGCGTACATGCCTTTCAGGCTCTTGCGGAATCCGCCCTTCTCGTCTTTCTCGGTCTCAAGCAGTTTGCCGACGTCGTGCAGCAGGCCGCCGGCAATCAGGCGGTCCATGTTCACCTTGTAGGGCATGGTCGAGTAGGCGCTCTCCTGGGCGTCGGCAAGGGCGAGCGCGCCTTCGGTCACCGCAATCGTGTGTTCTACCAGCGAGATGCCGTGAGTCTTGGTCAGGAGCGTGAAGGGCATGGCCTTGAGGTCTTCGACCGTTTTCCAGCCGCCCTGTTTCGCCGCCTCGACCCAGGTCGCTATGGTCTGCTTGCGTGTGTCTTCGTTTTCGATTGAGGAGAGCTGGTCGTGGAACAGTTCTTCAATGCTTTTGGCAGTTACCACTTTCGTCTCACAGTTCCGCGATAATCGCGTCGGTCATCTGCTGAGTCGTGGCCGCGCCGGATTTGAATACTTCGGGGCCACCGGTCAGCCTGAGCATGTCGTAGGTGCGTACTTCGCCTTTGGCTATTACCCCGGCCACCGCGGCGCTTATGCGTTTCGACCTCTCGCTCTCGCCGATGTGGTCGAGCATAATGCCGGCGGAGAGAATCGTAGCTGTCGGATTGACGATGGACGGCGAGAGCTTCTCATATTTCGGGGCGGAACCGTGGGTCGGCTCGAAGACCGCTACCTCGCGGCCGATGTTCGCCGAGCACGCGAAGCCGAGTCCGCCGACCAGCCCGGCGAATCCGTCGGACACGATGTCGCCGAACATGTTGCCGGATACGATGACACCGTAGTCTTCGGGGTTCTTGGTCAGCCACATCATCTGGGCGTCGATGTTCGTGGACCGGAGTGCGATGCCGGGAAACTCCTTCGCCATCTGCTTTGCCTCAGCTTCCATCATGCCGGAGGTTTCGCGAATCACATTCGGCTTCTCGCAGACCGTGACTGACTTGTAGCCGAACTCCCGGGCGTGCTCGAACGCAGCCCGGGTTATACGCCGGCAGGCGCCACGGGTGAAGATGCGGAGCGAGATGGCCATGTCCTCGGACGGCACCGCGGCAAACGCCTTCATCTTCTTGTGGGTCTCCAGGGCCTTGCGGACGTCGGGCGGCGGATTGGTCCATTCGACGCCGCAATAGAGACACTCGGTGTTTTGGCGGAAGACGACCGTATCAACCTTCGGCTCCTCAAAGCCGTCGTCCTTTCGGCGGATGAAGTTAAGCGGGTTGCCCGGGAATGACTTGCACGGGCGGATGCAGATGTCGAGGTCAAAATGCTGGCGCATCGTCACGATTGGGCTGAAGTACTGATAGCCCTTGTCCTTCAGGGCCGGATCGAGCTCGGCCTGGGCCTTGTCCTTCGGCTTGGACGTTATCGCGCCAAACAGCCCGACCTTGTGCTGCTCCAGCAGCCTGATAGTCCGGTCCGGCAGGGCATTGCCCTCCTTGCGCCAGAAGTCCCAGCCGATGTCGGCCTGGACGTAGTCTGCCACGAACCCGACTGCATTAAGAACCCGGATGGCCTCGGGCAAGACAGTCTTGCCGATGCCGTCACCGGGCATAGTTACGATTGTTCTACCAGCCACATTTTCCTCCGAATCAAATACTGTAGTTGACTATCCAGGGCAATCGGGGAGGATTATAGCGTGAAGACAAGAGGTTTCAAGGGATTGAACGTCCAAGGCTTATAGGTGCCGACGCTTCAGGTTCGCGGCCCGAATTCAAGCGCAGGGTCGGGGACTCGATTCGGAGGCGGCAGCGACGCGGATTTGACAGACACAGCGTCCGGCTTAGAATCATTGGGAGAGGAAAGTAGAAAGTGGAAAGTGGAAAGTCCCAAGTCCGACTTTGTCATTTCCCCTTTGTCATTTCCCCCTTTACCATAAATGAGGCATCTGGAGGTACAAAAATGTACTGTCTGCACTCCGGGAGAGCGCTGTCGGTGCTTTCCCTTGTTCTGCTTGTCGGGTCGGCTGCGGCCGGTCCCATGCTCGTGCGCGTCGCCGCGCACGACTACCCTGAACTTTATTCACACATTACATTCAAAGGGACGTCTATCGAGATTGCCGGTGCGAAGCCGGGCCAATCGTATGACCTGCTGCTCGACCGTTCCGACTTCGGCGTCGTGCAGGCATCCGGACTGCCCGTCACCGTGATTCACGACGACATGGACGCGCTGCGGCTTGAGGCGGCCCAGCTTGGCTCGTACCATTCATATGATCAGCTTCTCGTCATGATGCGCGACTGGTCTGAAGACTATTCCAGTATCTGCAGACTCGAGTCCATCGGCCCGACCTACCTGGGTAACTGGATCTATGGAGTGAAGATCGCCTCGGCTTCGGCTGAAGGCAAACCGGAATGCCTGGAACTCGGAGTCGTCCACGCCCGCGAATGGGGCGCAATCGAGGCGACCCGCCATTTCGCGGATACGCTCATCCGGTTCTATGCCACCGACACCGGTTTCCACAGCTTCATTGACAACCATCAGCTTTACGTCTTCATGGTCACCAACGTGGATGGCTACAAATACGACTATCCGGGCCAGCTTTGGCAGCGCAAGGACCGGCAGCTGTTCGCCTCGGACACCGGATGTGACCCTAACCGCGACTTCAACGGCGCCTGCATGGGCAGTGTCATGGATGACTGGGGCTCGCTGGTCAACGCGACGGTAAGCTCGCACAATCCGCGCGACGAGGTGTTCATGGGCGGGCACGGCGCATGGGCGATGGAGATCAACGCGGTCTCCGAGTGGTTCAAGCAGCACACCGTAGTCGCGTGTGTCAGCATGCACACGTACTCCGAGCTCGTGCTATGGCCGTTCGGCACCGGCACCCTCGCCCCGGACAGCGCGTACCTTCGCACCCTCGCAACGGGGATGGCGAGCCGCATGGGGGCGTTGGGTGGCGGCACTTACACGCCGGAGCAGTCGAACTACCTTTACCCGACCAATTGCGGTTCGGACGACTGGTTCTACGGCTGGGGCCGCAACGTCGGTGGGTTCCCGTGCATGTCGTTTACCACCGAACTTGGCACTGACTTCTACCAACCGACCGCAGACCTGGACAGCATCCAGAACGCATCGTTCCGGGGCAATTACTACCTGTTCAGGCAGTCGGACTCGATAGTTGACGCGCTCGAGGGCAAGGTTCCAAGACCGATACTCGCTGTCATGGATTCCTCGCCCGGCGACTTCACGATTCACTGGACTCCGGTCCGGCCCGAGCACAACCATCCAGACCGGTGGGAGCTTGAAGAGCTCTCCGGACTCACCGTTGTCGAAGACAACATGGAGTCGGGTGTCTCCAAGTGGAACGTGCAGGGCGCAAGCCAATCCACAACCCAGAAGCACGGCGGCACCTACTCGATTTCGCTCGGCAACGGCAACAACATTGCCAACCACTGCGTGACCAAAGACCCGTACCCGGTCCAGTCCGGCGACTCGCTCAAGTACTGGATTTGGTACAACACGGAAAACAGGTACGACGTGACCGTCGCCGAGGTGTCGCTTGAAGGCAAGGAGTGGATTCAGCTCCACGACCGGTTCACCGGCAACTCGTCGGGCTGGCTATACAAGGCCTTCCCGCTGGAGCCGTGGGTCGGCAAGTCGGTGTTCATCCGGTTCCGGTACATGACCGACGACGGCACGACGGGTTCCGGGGTCTACATTGACGACGTCTGGCCGGTGCCCGAGTTCGCGAACCACACCGTGATATCGGATAGCATCACCGATACGCTCTATAGCATGTCCCTTGATTCGGTCGGCACCTACTACTACCGTGTGCGCGGGCACAACGCGACTTGGGGTTGGAACGACCAGGGGCCGCTGGAGGACATCGTTGTCACCGGCACGGGCGTCGCACAGGAACCGACCGGAAAGCTCGTGACTTCCATCTTCAAGGTCGGTCCGAACCCGGTGACCACCGGCGCGCAGGTCAGCTATGCGCTGGAACGGGCCGGAACGGCCAACCTCGACGTCTACGACGCGACCGGCAGGCAGGTGCGGACTCTCGCGTCCGGCATGCACAAGGCCGGGAGCTGCACCGTTGCCTGGGACGCGAAGGACATGGCCGGCAGGTCAGTGCCCGCCGGTGTGTACTATGTCCGTCTCTCAGCCGACAAGACCTCGACCGCGCGGATGACCGTCGTGCGCTAGCGCGGCAAGCCGGACCTTTGGGGCGCGGCTTGTCCGCGCCCTTTCTTCTTGAGGGTCGAAGCTCGAAGTCCGAAGCACGAAGGTCGAGTCAATCCCGAAGTCCCGAATGACCGAGCGCTACGCGTTAGCACCGTGGCCGACGGCCGGGACGCGAAGGGAAAGGGGATATGGCGAAGTCTGGTTCAGAGCGGCCGGTGGACGCAGACGCCTCGCCATGTCCCGAGAGGCGGAGGCCGGCGTTCGTGCTTTCTTAGCTAATGACTGGCTGGCTGCAACAGTGCACAGAGGTCAAGCACGGTGCGAACCTGGAACGCGGCCTGCTTGGCGGCGGGAGCGATGCGTTGCGGGCCCATCACTTCAAGGTGGCGGGTAAGGAGCACCGGCGTCATGCCTGCGGCGTGAGCGCCGTCGAGTTCGTCGCTGCCCCCGTCGCCGACGAAGAGACACTCGGCCGGGTCGACCCCGAGGCGCGTCGCCGCCAGCCGGTAGATGGCTGGGTCGGGCTTGGCGAGGCCGACCTCGCAGGAGAAGACGGCAGTATCAAAGCACGGGGCGAGCGGCGAGTCGGACCACGCCGCGATTTCATCCTTGCCACAATTACTGACCAGTCCGAGCCGCCGATTCGTCGTCCGAAGCTGAGCCAGCCCGGCGAGGGTTTCCGGCTCGACGTGGGTGATGGTATGTCGGAACCGGGCGGGCCGGGCCAGCAGGGCCTGCCGGATTTGCTCATCGGTGACCGCCGGGTTGGCGATGCGAGCCCGGGCCGGTAGCGTGCGTTCCAGCACGGTCCGCCCCAGCACATAGTCGTCCGAATTGTCGGTCCATGCTCGCCACCACGTGTCCCGGTCAACGCCGAGTATCGCCGACACGCTGGGGCCGGGCGGCTGCGACACCTCAAGCGATACCAAAGTGTGGAACAGGTCGAAGAGAACGGCCCGGACGTGCGTGAAGTCGGGTGGTGATTCCGTTGACACTCTGGCTATCTCACTCCGGTCAGGGCCGGGTGTCGTCCTGCCTGCGTGGTTCGTGGTTCGCCATCAGGCGAAGCGTACCAATTCGGGCCGTGAAGTCAAGGAGGCGGGGTCAGATGGCTCAGCGCTGACGGCTCGCGGCTGACGGTGAACGGTGTGTGTTCACGGACAACGGCTCATGCCTTGCGCTGATGGCAGGGGAGACGTCCGCGCGTCGGCCCGGTTGGACATTGTATCGGGACCCGCTCTTAGGTCAGCATCTTGACACGCTTGCGGCCAGAAATTGGGGAAGTGTCCCTCGCCGGTCCCAAGCCGGGCTTGTCAAATCCGCGGGGACTGCGACGGAGGCCGCGATGGGGAGAGCAACGGGGACGGCGGCCGTGAGAATAACGGGGAGGGCATCGGGGAGAACAACGGGGAGGGCAACGGAGAGAATTGCGGGGAGAGCAACAGGGACAGCAACGGGGAGAGCAGCGGGGACAATAGCGGGGAGAGCAACAGGGACAGCAACGGGGACAGCAATGGGGCGAGTAACGGGGACAGCAATGGGGAGAGTAACGGGGACGGCAACCGGGACAGCAACGGGGAGAATAGCGGGGAGAATAGTGGGGAGAATAGTGGGGACGACAGCGGGGAGAGCAACGGGGATGGTAACGGGGACAGCAGCGGGGGGAACGGCGGAGGGGAGTTTCAGAAAGGCTGAATAAGGAATTGTGAAGGCAGAAGTTAGGGCATTTAGGGGCTTGATGGAGTTGTATACTGTGGCTAAACTTCTGGCATGGGCTCCAAGGCGAAGTCGACCGATTCCTATGCTGCCCTACTTCCGAAGGAAGTAGGGGCGAGGCTCAGGCAACTTCGGCCGGCAACTGTGGGCCCTGGGCCGAAAGGAGATAAGCGGCGAGTCGGCGGCGAAGGAAGCCGCGGCCCTCGTCACGAAGTGGACCGCAAGGGGCCTGACTTAGGCGGTGTTGCAGGCGATCCGGACCGACGTCTTCAACATCGCGGCACCGGTTGCGCCATAGGACGGCTCACGGCTTACGGCCGGAGGCGGAAGCGAACTGCGGGCGGAGTTCCGCTGCCGGACTCCGCCCGCGCATTATGCTCCATGCCAATCCGGCGATTGACAAAAGGCGGGAAGGGCCGATAATAAGGCATATTGGAGGTTCCGTGAAGCCCTTGATGTCGTTCCGAGCGAGCGGAGCGAGTCTTTCTGCGTCCTCGCAGGTGCCATCCGATGGCTCCATAAGCTCTCCGGGAAGACCCCTCCGTACCGGTCGGGGTGACAGATACTCGGGAGGTGCCATGAAGTACTTGTCAGCGCTGCTAGCCACAAGCTGTCTGCTGTCAGCCGTCAAGGCACAGTGGTTGGAGACGACGATTCCGCTTGATTCAGGCTCCGAGCCACGCGCTCTGTGCTGGAATTCACAGAACAACAAGGTCTACTGCGCGAACGGAGGCAGCGCCAGCGTGACGGTGATAGACGGCGTGACGAACCAGGTCATCACCACCGTCACCGCGGGAGACTACCCTCAAGCCCTCTGCTACAATCCCCAGAACAACAAGGTCTACTGCGCGAACCAAAACAGCGGCACCGTGACCGTGATTGACGGCGCAGCCGACTCGGTCATCACGACCGTTACAACAGGGGGCTGGCCCCGGGCCCTCTGCTACAACCCGCAGGACAACAAGGTCTACAGTGCGAATAACGGCAGCACGAGCAGCCGCACCGTGACCGTGATTGACGGCGCAGCCGACTCTGTCATCACGACCGTCACAACAGGGGGCTGGCCCGCGGCCCTCTGCTACAACCTGCAGGACAACAAGGTCTACAGTGCGAATGACGGCAGCACGAGCATCGACACCGTGACCGTGATTGACGGCGCGACGAACCAGGTCATCACCACCGTCACCGTGGGAGACCACCCTCAAGCCCTCTGCTACAACCCCCAAAACAACAAGGTCTACTGTGCGAGCGCCGGCGGCGGCATGACCGTGATAGACGGCGCGACAGACCAGGTCATTACGACCGTCGGCGTAGGATACTATCCCTTTGCCCTCTGCTACAATCCCCAGAACAACAAGGTCTACTGCGCGAACTGGGGGAGCGGCGTGATCGTGATAGATGGCGCGACGAACCAGATTATCACCACTGTTACCGAAGTACGCGGCCCGCTAGCCCTCCGCTACAACCCTCGGAACAACAAGGTCTTCTGCGCGGACCCCGGCACCCGCTACGTAACCGTGATTGACGGCGCGACGGATCAGGTGCTCCGGACCATCGAAGTGGGCGACGGGCCGTGCGATTTCACCTGGAACCAAGTCCAGAACCGGGTGTATGTTGCGAACCTCAGACGTTCGAGCATCTCGGTCCTGCGCGATTGGGCGGGCGGGGTTGAGGAAATGGCGAATGGCGAACGGCGAAGGGCGGCTGGCGTCACTACCGTTGTGCGCAGCCTGCCGCAAGGCACAGTCGCCTTCGACGCGATGGGGCGGAGGGTCGTGAATCCGAAGTCCGGTGTGTACTTCGTAGGAGAGGGGTCAGGGGCCGGGGGCCAGGGGTCGGGGAGGATGCGGAAGGTCGTCATCCAGCGCTGAGCAGCGCAGGCCCAAGCGCAAGCACAAGCTCCGATCCGAATCCGGACCATCTGCCTGATCTGCGGTTTCCTCCTCCGGGTTCCTTGTCCGCTCCGGGCAATCTGTACTACAAGCGTGCAGGATCGTCGTTTTCGCGACGTTGTTTCTCTCCGCCGCCTCTGTCCTGAGGCCATCGGGATCCTGAAGACCGTCGTCAAGTGCCATCCCCGGCGACGCAGGATTCGGGTTCGATTCGGGACTC
>JAPLUO010000082.1 GCA_026397595.1 Caldifarciminota bacterium | reverse complement strand
ACGAGAGCTTCCGGAGAGGTTCCAGGAGGAAGTCCGGGACTTCGCCCGCTTTCTCGTAGAGAAGAGGGCGCGTCCGACCCGCAAAAGACTGCGTCTGGACTGGGCCGGAGGCCTGAAGGACTTGCGCGACAAGTACACCTCGGTCGAACTCCAACACAAGGCCTCCGAATGGCGGGCAAACGATGCTCTTGGTAGACGCTAACGTCTGGCTGGAGTTGCTCCTTGACCAGGAACATGCAGCGCAAGTGCGTGATTTCCTGCGGGCGGTTCCCCTGAGCGATCTCGCCATAACTGACTTCGCCCTGCATTCGGTCGGGGTTGTTCTGGCCCGCAACAAGAGAGACGACCTATTCGTGCGGTTCATCTCCGACCTGCTTGTGGACACGGGTGTGCGCTACGTGAGCCTCGACTATGCCGACCTGATGGCTGTGACCAAGACGAGGGAGCGTCTTCCTCTCGACTTCGACGATGCCTACCAGTACGTCGCGGCGGAGAAGCACGACCTGACCCTGGTCAGCTTCGACGCCGACTTCGACCGGACCGAACGCGGCAGAAAGACGCCCGCGGACATACTCGGTGAACCACCAGTCGCCCGCGATAAGCCGTCGACCAAGTCCGCCCGCCCTCGAAGCCACAAGCGGTGAGACGAATGCTGTCACCGATATTCCCGGCCCTCGTCGCCAGCACCTTCGACCTCTGGAAAGCCAAGCTGCCGCCCAAGCCGGAAGGAGGACGCACAGAAAGCGGGTAGCGTCCCTATCAGACCCTATCAGACCGTTGCGCTGGACCACTTGTGCACTGGAGCACTCGACCACCTCCGCGTCGTCCTCCTCTGACCTCTGACTTCCGACTTCGTCTGTCCTCACTAGACCACTTGACCACTGGGCCACTCGGCCACACGTCCGCTGCACCACTCGACCACTGGAGCGCTGGACCACTCTTCTGCTGAGAGTATTCCTTGACAACGGGAGAGAGAATTGCTATGTTCCGGCATATAGGGTTCGAGACGAGGTGAGACGCACAGTCTGAGCGCCGCCACGGAGAACTGCTTCGCCCGGACTGCGTTCGCTGAAGAAGACTTCAGGATTCTGCAGGCTATCCTGCGGGGTCAATCCGCAGGCTGCAGTACCTCTCACCAGCGTTGGTCGGCAAACGGGCCGGGGTGGCCTGAAAGGTCGGACTGCAATGGTCAATCTGCTGTTGGTGTGTTCCGCGGGCTGCGCTTCGACGCAGCCGGGTTCCCTGTATCCAACTCAAGTAGCGTGCTCTGAGCAGCAGGACGAAGGTCCGCTGTCGCACAGGATGAGATGCTCAGCAAGGGGGCGACCATGAACGCGCGCTCTTTCCACCATGTCCCGCGAACGGCCCTGTATCTTGTGTGCGGGTCTCTCGTGGTCCTGTTGGGCCTTCCGAAGCTGTATTCCCAGGAACTCCCGAGACGCAGGTCATCCTGGATACCAAGGAGCCTCACAATCGAGTCGTCTGGTGCAGGCAAATGGGCGTTCGGGAGAGAAATCGGGATAGGTGAGATGAGGCTGAGGTCGGTGCTTGGTTTTGGCTGGAATCTGAATCTGGTTGCCGTGGCGACATCGAGAGTCGGAACCGATGCCAAGTGGAACGACTGGGACAAGAGGGAGAACGGACTGACTGAGCTTTTCTTTCGGTACTCCAAGAAGTTTCCGATTCTGCCGTACGGACTACAGGTTCGTGCCAAGGCGGGCAAGGTCGAATGGTATCCGATATTCACTGACCCTGAACTCATCATCGAGAACTTCGACCTGTATCTACACCCGAAGAGCATATACGGCGTGAACCTGACTACAGACGTACCTCTCACCTCAAGAGGCTATCTCAATGCGCACGTGGACTTCAGTTCCGGCGATTTGAGTTCTGCCAAGCCCATACCGACTTTCAAAAACGCTTTTCTTCGGTTCACACCAGGATTGTTCATCAAGGACCTCGGGCTCAGTGCGCAAGTCGGTAGGACCGAAGGAACGAGGCACATTGTGAGTGAGGCGTTTGTTCATTACTCGCCCACAATCCTTGGTGACTTGAAGCTTGACTTCAGGGTGGGCAAGCTGCCCGGAAAGGACCAGACGCCTTATGGTGCGCGCATTTCTCTGGAAAGGCCGTTCAAGTACATCGCTCTTGGAGGATACTACGAGAGAAGGCTGAACCAACCAGCAGGTAGACAGATAATGGGGTTTTCCTGGCGAATCATCTCCCCGCCGTGGCTCGCGAGGTTCATGAGCACGTTTATGGTATCCTATGACACCAACACCAACACCCTTTGGGCAAACATACCGCTTATCGCGGCAAGCATCGGTTGGTAGCAGGAGTTTCAACAAGGAGGTACGTATGAGTGCGCTTTCAGGAAGAAAATACAGAAGCGTTGCGCTGCTGATGCTATTGACGGGATTTATGTTCTTGGGCAGTTGTGCGGCGGTGAGATTGACTTTCCTCGGGGTTCTGAATAAGGACTTCACTCCGAAGTCAAAGACCGGCGGACCGATTCAAGTTGCCGTTGGTTCTATTGCCGGGAGAATCGTGACGAGTGACGGAACAGCTCCGATTAGTGGGGCAGAGGTAACCGTTCGCCAGTCTGAAGGGTTCTTCTTCGGTTCAGATACTGCTTCCTCTGGTGGAACATACAGAGTAGACGACCTACCTCAAGGTACTTATGAAGTCAGAGTGAAGGCTCCGGGATTTGTCGAAGAAACCCGAAGAGACGTTCCGGTGGCAACGGGGCGAACCACTTCAGACATCGGATTCTCTCTAGTGAAAGCAGGTTCCATCTCGGGGAAGGTCACAGAGGTCGATGGGATCACTCCGATGGGCAAGATAGAAGTGGTCGCTTTTGACACTTCTTCCCGAGGATTTGGCACTGCTGTCACTTCAGGGGATGGTATGTACTTGATAGGCGACCTGTCTCCAGGGAACTACACAGTACAGACAGCGCCCCTTGGATTCATAGCGGCCTCTCGAACTGGAGTATCGGTCGCTGCCGGTCAAGAAACCTCGGACATCAGCTTCTCTCTGTCAAGGAGTGGCTCAATATCCGGAACCGTTACCGAGAATGACGGAGTAACCGCGATTCGTAAGGCTGAGATACTCGTTTTTGAACCGAATGGCGGAGTAGGCTTTGCTGCATGCGACACAGATGGAACCTACAGGGTGAGTGGTCTTGCTCAGGGCAAGTATGAAGTCACGGTGACCGCTACTGGGCACTTACGGGCTTCCAAGACCGGTGTGACCGTGACGTCAGGGATGGAAAGAGACGATATTGACTTCTCCCTATCAAGGAGTGCCAGCATATCGGGTAGGGTGGCAACAGCCCAAGGAATGACTCCGAAGGTGAGAGTGCAGCTTTATGCGGTCGAGGGAGGAAAGACAGTTGGTCATACCGAGACTGAGGAGGATGGAAGCTACACACTCGACGAGCTGAATGAGGGCACATACGACATTGAGCTGCCAGGGGGGCGTACTGCGGCAGCAGGCATCAAGCTAGCTGACGGTCAGGCCACCGCCGGAATCGACTTCTCCCTACCTGCGGGTGCCACGGTATCCGGCAGAGTAGTAGAGAGGACCAGCAGTCTTCCCATCGAGGGCGCCATGGTGATAGCTTTGGAATCCATCCCGGATGAGCGCTTGCCTCGGGTAGTCAATGCTGCCAGAACAGACTCAGGTGGGGTGTACGAAATCACGTACCTGAAAACTGGAGTCTATGCCGTTGAAGTGAAGAAACTGGGCTATGAGACTCAGAAGACGGTCAGACTCGCCGTAGCAGCCAATCAGGACGTAGGTAACCTCGATTTCTCAATGGGCAAGATGGCCAGAGCAGGTTCAGTATTCGGAGCAGTGAGAGATAGCGTTGCCGGAATGCCTCTTGAGGGCGCTGAAATCCGCCTTACTGATGAAGCAGGCAACTACGTCTACATCGGAAGTGACAACCTGACTGACAAGAACGGTGCGTACGCCATAGACGGGCTGGCCCCCGGTAGCTTCCGCGTCTACGCAAGGACTGCGGGATATACCGATGATTGGCAGTCAGACGTGAGGGTGACGGCAGGCAGTACGACCCGAGTGGATTTCTCGATGACCAGAGGCGGTTCGGTCTCCGGGACCGTAACCGCCGCCGGTGATCAACCCGCAGCCGATGCCCTAGTGCTTGTCAGGGAAGAAGGCTCGGGTATGGATGCTCCTCTTCCATTGAGCTATGGGACGACGGACGAAAACGGCAAGTACCTGGTCGAGCACGTCAGAGCAGGAGTCTATGACGTCGTGTTCCTCAACGCTGAGCACTCATTGGGTACGGCTACTGGTATTAGAGTTGTCAATGGGGAGCTGAGGCCGAACGTTGACTACAGATTCGAATCGAAATAGCAGAGGAGAGATTCGCCAATGAGAAGACGTGTTGCTTGGCTTTGGATACTAGCGCTGCTCTTGCAGGCTACTCCTCGAGTTCATGCACAATGTCAGTTTCAGAGAGACGCAATCGCAGCCAAACAGGCGGAACTAGATGCTGAACAAAGGAAGCTGGACCAGCTCAGGGAGAAGCTAGGGCGTCTGATACAACTACGGGATAGGGCAGAACAGTTCAAAGATCACGTGTTCTATGAATGGTGCGCCAACGAGGCAGCTGCGGACGCGGCCTATTTGGCAGTGCAGAAGGCAGAAGGCTGGCTCGAAATCTGTAGAGGAGCGCTCGCCGTTGCAGACATGGCACTGCAGCGTCTGGAGGCACAGATAAAGAGTGAGGAAGCCACTATCAAGGAACTAGAAGCTAACATCGCGAAGCTAAGGGCTGCGAAGGCTAAGGCAGAGAAGGAGCTCGAAGGCTTGAGCAACCAGCTCGCTGAAGAGCTGAGGAAACACCCCCCGAATGAAGAAGTAATCGGGAGGATAAGAAGCGCGATTATCGAGACGCAACATGAGATCTGGTCATGTGAAGCCGCAATGCGTGAAAATGAGCGGCAGATTGAAGTCGAAGAGAACATACTGCTTGGCCTGGAGTTAGGACTGCCGTTGGCCAGATTGGCTAAGGACAAAGCAGAAGAGGCAATGGTCTACGCCAAAGCAGCGTTGGAAGTAGCAAAGAAAGAGTACGAGGAGGCGAAGAAGCTAGCCGCGTATTCGTGGAAGACTTACCTACAGGCTCTAGATACTTGGAATGATCTTAGGATGAGAGTAGCGGACTGCGAGATTGAAATAACAGAAAGCGAGGGGCGTATCGCTGCACTGCAAAGCGAACTAGACGCTTTGTTAGCGGAGGTATGCGAACCGCGGCGATACTGGGTCCCCGGCACGTCTCTTGGGGATGGGGACTGGCGCATTGACCCAACGTGGTGCGAAACACACGGCTCGCCCTTCTGATGGTGGTAGCATTACTCATTAGCTTCGGCATTCTATCGCAGGTGCCAGCTCCATCTTTCTATGGCACTACAGGTCTGGTCAAGATACCCACAGCCGAAGTTGCAGAATACGGGAAGGTTGTCATAGGTGGCGGGTATACGGATGACTATTTCTATCAGTCAAAGAAGACCCCGGAAGATTGGTCTCTCTTCGCAACGATTGGTTTCATACCTCGGCTGGAAATAGGTCTGAGAATGGGAAACAGAACGTTCTTCCCCAAAGTCACCATAGACCGAATGATCAGCGCGAAGTGCCTTCTGGTGAAGGAGTCCCATTCCATTCCTGCAATTGCTCTAGGCGGTCAGGACATAATCGGGGAAGAGAAACACTTCAACAGTTTGTACATGGTCAGCAGCAAGAATCTCGGGTTTCTGGGTGTCGAAAGAATTCGCGTGCATTTCGGGTGGGGTACGGATTGGCTGGATTTCATCACGGGAAAGGCGAAAGCCTATCGCTTTATCGGAGCCTTTGGCGGAATTGATGTGAAGGTTTTCCCATTCCTGGCCCTGCTGGCAGAATATGACGCAGAAGACATCAATCTGGGAGTGAGATTCTCGGTCAAGAGAATCCTGAATGTAACGTTCAATCTGACGGCGATGAAAGAGCTGGGATGCGTCGCAAGTCTCACCTTTACTATTTGAGACTCCTCGTCCTCGTCTGTAGCTCTGCATGATTCCGGGGGCGCAACAAAGGGCTTTCCGGCTCAGTTCCGCCCACGCACACCATTCTGCGTGTTTCGGGGACGCTTCACTAAGCTGAATTCCGATACTCAAGGTAGGGCCAGCCGGATTCTGCCCAAGTCAAACGTCAGGAGTCTGGGGGCAGGGTTTGACAACAGGGCGGGTTGGGGCGTATGATTGACGGGAAAAGAGCCGGGACACCATTTTTTCGACTACCTAGAACCGCGCGCGTGGACGCTTTCATCGTCACGGACATATCCGGGCTGAGATGGAAGTCAAGCGGAGGAGGGCGTTGAGGATTTCCGATTGGCCGGTTCCGGGCTTGGGATTTGGGGCTTGGCCTGCCCAAGGCGGCGGGCGCACCTGGTCGGGCCTGCACGGCCCGACAGCTATGCCGTTCCCGCTATCTGTTCGAGTCTGGTCATGAGTGCGGGCAGGTCGGCCGTGACCACGTCCCAGATGATGTCGTAGTCAACGTAGAAGTAGTCATGGACGACCTTGTGTCGGATGCCGACGATGTTGCGCCAGGGGATGTCCGGATGGGTCTTCTGAATCTGCGGCGAGACGCGACGCGCGGCTTCACCGATATTCTGCACGAGGTGGGCCAGCGCCAGACGGAGCGTCACGTCCGCATCATAGTCGGCGCGCGTCTTCTCCGCTACGAGTTCTCGGGCCTGCCGCGACATGTCAAGCATATGGCCGATGTAGACCGCATCATCCTTCAGCATATTGGACCTCTGCCACCGCCAGCACGCGGTCACGGATCCGGTGGTTCAGGTACTTCTCGCTGACAAGGTCCGCGTGTCGCCCCAGCAACTCGGAGAGTTCATCTTCGATGTCGACGATACGGAGACCGATGACCTGTCCCGGCTCGAACGTTACCAGCACGTCAACGTCCGAGTCCGGCCGGAAGTCGTCTCTCAGCACCGACCCGAACAGGGACAGCTTGCGGATGTGATGTCTATGGCAGAACTGGGCAATTCGCTGCCGGTCCACGGGAATTCGTGAACTCACGCAGGGAGTCTATCCGCTATATCAGCCTGCGTCAAGTTGCCGCGTTCTTGAGATTTGGAGCAAGCGGAATTCGAGCTCTCTGAGACTGCACGCATTCTCCCGGCTTGGCGGAGTTTGACAACCTATGCGGTTGGGGCGTATGATTGACGAGCGGGCGGAGACCCGCAAAGGAGTTGATATGCAGATAGACCTGATTGCGAAGAAGAACTGGACCGGCCGAGTGCTGGTCGGGTTCATGTTTGAAGGCGATAAGACCCCGTTGGCGATTCCCGGCGACGAAGGCAAGAGCTACGCCGCAGTCGCGGCCGGGGAGAAGTTCACCGGCCAGTTCAAGAAGACGAGCCTGCTGCGGTCCGCATCCGCAGATTACGCAGATGACGCAGATTCCCGGCTCGGACCTGCCAGAGCCCAGACAGCAGAGACCAAGGAGTGGAAGCTAATCCTCACCGGGCTGGGCAAGCGGAAGGAATTCGAGTTGGACCGGGTCCGGTCGGCCACCGCCAAGGCCCTGAAGCGGGCCGAGGAGATTGGGGCCGAGTCGGTTGGCCTGCTCGTCCCGGACAGCAAGGAAGTGAGAGGGGACCTGGCTGACTTCGCCGCGGCCGCGGTCGAAGGGGCAATCCTCTCGAGTTACCGGTTCGACAAGTACCGGACGCCGAAAGCCGACGAGGACAGGCCGGTCGGCGAGCTGACACTCGTGTTCGCGAATACGAAGAATCTGTCGGTCGCGATGCGCAAGGCAGTTGACGAGGTAGTGGCCCGTTCCGAGGCGGTCTGCTTCACCCGGGACCTTGCGAACGAGCCGCCCAGTCCGAAGCCGCCGGAGAAGATGGCCGAAATCGCCACCGGGCTGGCGAAGAAGGGCCGCATCACGGTCGAAGTCATGCACAAGGCCGAGCTTGAGAAGCTGGGAATGGGCGGCATCTTGCGCGTGGGCGCAGGTTCGCATCAGCCGCCGTGCCTCGTTCACCTCACGTACACACCGGCCGGGAAGTCGAAGCAGACGGTCGTGGTCATTGGTAAGGGTATCACGTTTGATTCCGGCGGCATCTCGATAAAGCCGTCGGCAGGCATGGAGGCCATGAAAGACGACATGGCCGGGGCCGGGGCAGTGCTCGGGCTGTTCAAGTGGCTGGGTTCGGTTGACGTGCCGGTCACGGTGCACGGACTTGCCCCGTTTGCCGAGAACATGCCGGGCGGCGGCGCGCAGAAGCCCGGGGACGTCATCCGGCACTACAACGGCAAGACCGCCGAGGTGATAAGCACCGACGCGGAGGGCAGGCACCTGCTGGCGGACTGCCTTGCCTACGGTTCAACGCTCAAGCCGGACCTGATGATTGACATTGCCACCCTGACGGGCGCATGCGTCGTGGCACTCGGGGACGAGTATTCGGCGCTGCTCGGTACCGACCAGCGGACGATCGCCCGGCTGATTTCAGTCGGCAGGCAGCAGGGCGAGTTCTTCTGGGAGCTGCCGCTGCCGGACCGGTACAAGTCACACCTGAAGAGCAAGGTTGCGGACATGAAGCACGTCGGCAAGCCCGGGATTGCCGGCACGATTACGGCCGGGCTCTTCCTTAAGGAGTTCGTCGGCGAAGGCGTGCCGTGGGTGCACATCGACATTGCCGGGCCGTCTTTCACCAAGGAAGACTGGGACTATGCGCCGTCCGGTGCGACCGGCGTTCCGCTCCGGACAATCGCAGCGTTGCTCAGGGGGCTGTAGACCGTACGAGAACCGGAAATCAGAATTGAACCACAAAGACACAAAGTCACTAAGAACCCGACGAAGTCAGATGCTAGATGTCAGAAGTCAGGACTGCCGAGTCCGTCCTGCGCATTGCATCCTGCCTTCTCCGCTTCGTGTCTTTGTGTCTTTGTGGTAGATTTCTATTTCGGGATTCGGGGAGATAACTGACCCTGACCTCGACGACTGATAGTTCAGTTCGGTTCGACCGGGTGACGGTTGCTTACCAGCAGTCGGTAGGCATCCAGGACGTCAGCTTCGAGCTCAAGCCCGGCGAGTTCCTCGGGATAATCGGGCCGAATGGCTCGGGCAAGACCACGCTGCTGCGCGCGGTCCTCGGCCTGGTCAGACCGGCATCAGGGAGCGTGACCGTGCTTGGTGCTGCCGGACACGAGATTGCGCGCGTCCGGAGGCACATCGGCTACGTGCCGCAGCGTCGCACACTGGACCCGCAGTTCCCGATCACCGCGCGCGATGCGGTGGTGATGGGGCTGTACCCGATGCTCGGTTCATTCGGGCGACCGACGGCCGATGACCGCCTGCGGGTCGAGGCGGCGTTGGTCGCGGTCGGCCTGCTTGACTCCGCCGACCATGTTGCCGGCCACCTGTCCGGCGGGCAGCAGCAGCGACTGCTCATCGCGCGCGCCCTGGTGCAGGAGCCGCGAATCCTGCTTCTGGACGAGCCGACATCGGCGGTAGACGTGGCCACGCGGTCATCGATTGTCGAACTCGTGCGGCGGCTTCACGCCGAGCGCGGGCTGACTACGCTCTACGTGACGCATGACGTGAACGAAATCATGCCCTGTGTTGACAAGGTGCTGTATATCAACCGTACGGTCCGGGCGTTCGGTAACTGCGCGCAGGTCCTGAACCGCGAGACCCTGGAATCGCTGTACGGCAGCCATGTCGTATTCGCAGAGGACGGCGGCCGCCGCTACGTCATCGTCGGGGACAGCCATGTTTGACTTCCTGCACTACGGGTTCATGCAGCGGGCGCTCCTGAGTTCGGTAATCGTGGGCACGACGTGTTCCTTCATCGGGGTTTTTGTCGTGCTGCGTGGGATGGCGTTTGCCGGCTCCGGGTT
>JAPLUO010000195.1 GCA_026397595.1 Caldifarciminota bacterium | reverse complement strand
CTGGTCGGGGATCCTGCGGTGGTTCGAGTCGCGAGTGAGCAATGGGATTCTGGAGGGTATAAACAGTCTAGTGCAAGCGGCCAAGGCGCGGGCGCGCGGCTACCGCACGGCCCGGAATCTCATCACGATGATCTACCTGATAGCCGGCAAGCTCGATTTCGACTTACCCACATGAAACAGCGAGGAACCCAATAAAGCACGTCCGGTGGTGTGAGAGGGGGCGGCTGCGAAGTCGCCCCCTACTCGATCGTCACTTCCGCTTGAGCGGCGCTGGGCTACGACCTGCCTCGGCATTGGAGTGCGGCAGCAACGCCGCCGTTTCTCCCGACTCAAGCCCCTGGTTGGAAGCCGTCAGGCGCCAGGCGTGAGCCGAACATCGGGGAGACGACCGCGCGTCGGCCCGGGCCATCGCCAAATAGGGGACTGTCCCTGATTCCGCTCGATACTTGAGAGCGCGGTCACGGACTAACGGACAGCCGCGGAAGCCCTCGCTGCCGAGTCCCGCCCGTTTCACACCGAATGGGAGATAACCACCAAGACACCAAGTCGGGTCCGGACGGAAATGCTCTTTGTACCTTGGCGGTTCTTGGCGGTTGCCTTCTCCGCTCCGTGTGGCGTCGCCACCGTAGGAACGAGCAGGGCAGGCTCTTGGCGGCTCCATTACGGGTTCCGGCATCGAGCGAGGTTTGACTCTCGGGCGCTGCGGGATAGTGTTGGAGACGGTGAACGTTCCGATAGAGAGTTCCGTGACACCGTGAGATTCCTGACGTTCTGCTCCCGCAACCCGTTCCCGTCATCCCTCGCTTACCGCGCCCGGTGCCTGAGCACCGGCACACTCCAGAGCTTTTCGGCCTGCCGTCCGTTTCTTGACTTCCCGCCAGTCTCCTGCATAATGACCGCGTGCAAGCAGCATCCGGCCCGACGATGAGACGAGGTTGCAGCCCTCGCGTTCGTACCTGAACCCATGAATCCCATTGACGTAATAGTCGCCGACGTTGCCAAGAGCACGCTCACCGGTTGCGCCCGGGGCATCGTGGGAGATTTGGCGGATCTTGCCGGCGGCGCGCAGATGCTCGCGAATCAGCCCGCGGCCGAGGCCGCGGTCACAGAGTGCCTATCGGTGTTTTTGCAGGTGCGGGCGTCCGCTGACTTTGGCGCGGCTTCGGCCAAGTCTCTGAGGAAGTTCGGCCTGGCGCTCGGGGAGTTCGCGAGCTACGCCGACGCGCGCGGGCAGTTGATGCGTCCGTACCGCGAGGGTGACTGCGACGCTGCGCCGGTGGCGGCTGAACTGGAAAAGCTGTGGCGCGCCAATCAGGAGGATTTGCGTCTTCCGCAGTTGCCGGCGGGGTACTGGTCTCGGGCCGTTGCGGAGTATTGCGAGGCGGCAGACAAGGCCATTACCGGCAATCGGCTATTGGAGCGGGTTCGCGGAGTGAACCCGCCCCTGCAACGGGCCGTGCTGCCCGAAGCGCAGCAATTGCTCGAACAACACATCGCGTCCGACGTCAACCTGCTTCCACCCGACAAGTAATCCCTGATCGCCGGGAACTGACACGTCCCGCCGCGTGAGGTGACTCGGCGGCGGTTATGAGTTGCGAGCGTACTCCCAGCGTCCCCGTTCGCACTTCGCCATTCCCCTTTCTCCCCTTGCCCCTTGGCGTCCCTGGCGGTTCCATTGCGGGTTGCGGTGCATGAGTGACGGTCAGAGGCAGCGTTCGCTGCCGCTTTACTTCGCGTTTGCGAGTTGCGGCAGCGGCACAACCCGGACGTTGTCGGCAAGTGGGTAGGACTCCGTGCCGGGGTACACGACCAGGAGTTCGTCGAGTTTCAGGTCGGCTAGGGCAACGCGCATTGAGGGCGTAAGCCGGGGCGCGTCCATGCGCTTGCATTCGACGCCGATGCGGCGGCCCCGCTTGAACAGCAGCAGGTCGAGTTCGGCGCCCTGATGCGTCGCCCAGTAGTAGGCCTCGTCGGGCTGCAGTGCCTTGAGGACTTCCTCGACCGCGTAACCTTCCCAGGAGGCGCCGACCTTCGGGTGGGATTCCAGTTCGCGCCGGTTGCCGATGCCGAGCAGCGCGTGGAGCAGCCCGCTGTCGCGGACGTAGATTCGGGGGGCTTTGACTTGCCGCTTGCTTAGGTTTTCGAACCACGGTGAGAGCTGTCGCACCATGAAGACGCCGGTCAGCAGGTCGACGTAGCGCCGGACCGTGGATTCGCCGACCGCAAGGGCGCGGGCCAGTTCCGCGCCGTTCCAAGTCTGCCCGTGGTAGTGAGCAAGCATGGTCCAGAAGCGCCGCAGCGCGACCGCGGGGATCGCGAGCCCCAGTTGCGGGATGTCCCGTTCCAGGAACGTCTGGATGAACTGCCGCCGCCAGGTCAGCGAATCCGTTTCGCTGCGAGCCGTGTACGCCAGCGGGAACCCGCCTCGCAACCAGTGCCGGCCCTGGGCCGCGGCCCCGATGTCGGCCAGCCGGAAGCCCTCCAGCAGGACAGTCTCAAGACGGCCGGCCAGCGTCTCGGAGGACTGGCGAAGCAAAGCGGGTGACGCGCTGCCGAGGATGAGGAAGCGGGCCGGCAAGGGCTTGCGGTCCGAAAGCACGCGAAGGAGAGGAAACAGGTCGGGCCGGCGCTGAATCTCATCGATTACTACGAAACCCTTGAGGGAACGCAGGGCGATGTCAGGCTGCGAGAGACGGGCGAGGCTGCCGGGGTCTTCCAAGTCAAAGTAGTTGAGCGACCGGGCGGGCACGAGCTGCCGTGCGAGCGTCGTCTTGCCGCACTGGCGCGGGCCCAGCAGGGCCACGACCCGGCTTCGTCTCAGCGCGGATTGAACCCGTGCCACGTCGATCTTACGCTCGACCACCGGAGAGAATAACCATGAAAATCCGCCAGTCAATGATGGATTTTCATGGTAGACGAGCTGCGACCGGAGGCGCGGACGGGGCGCATAGGCTAGGGATGAAGCAGGAAGGATGAAGGCGGAGGGATGAGGGAGGAAGAGTGAGGAAGGCGGAAGGGGCGTGAAGCCAGTTGTGAGTTCCGCGCGCGCCTGGCATCACTGTTCGCACTTCGCCATTTCCCCTTTTCCCTTTGCCCCTTGGCGTCCCTGGCGGTTCGCTACATTTCCGATTGACGAGTGGCGGGCGTCGATTGTCCTGACGGCGAATAGCGAGTTTCGGAGTGACGTCTTGCGTGCAGCCTGTCCCGGACGCCGGACTACTCCGGCAGGTTGAGTTCGGCTTCGGTCTGGTGAACGCGGATGCGGCCGGGTTCGACCATCCAGAGGCGCCCGGTCAGCGGTCTGTCGCTGAGCGCTCGGAGGAAGGCGGCGATCAACGATTCCAGAATCTCAAGAGTCGGGTTTCTCGGCAGGCGCAGGACGACAATGCCGGCACTACGAGCCGGAGGGAATCGTGTTACGTCGCCGAAGTCGATGTCCAGACTGACAAGGCAGCGGCTTTCCCGGCCGCAGACTTCGAACAAGCGTCGGTCAGGGCAGCCGCAGAGTCCCTGCTTGCCGACCGTGGACACGTCGTGTCCTGCGGCGAGGAAAAGTTGTTGTGTGCGTGTTCCGAAGTTCTCGTCGAGCTTGAACTTCACAGGCCGGAGGCCGCCCCGATGGGTACGTATCGGTCTCTGGACATTTCCGCGCCGTAGGCGATGGCGGCGCGGATGTCGAGCTCCTCAAGGGTCGGGTAATCCTTCAGAATCTCAGGAATGCTCATGCCGCTGGCAAGCATGTCCAGAATCAGAGACACCCAGATACGGTGGCCCCGGATACAGGGTTTGCCGAAGCAGATGTTGGGGTCAACGGAGATGCGCTCAAGCAATGGGTTCATATTCGATTCCTCTCTATGACTGTAGCCAGCCGCGCCGACGAAGTCAAGCCAAGGCTGACCGCGGCCGCACCCCGCGGCCCGGGTTGTTCGACTCTCGGGCACATTGGTCAAGGATGAAGGATGAGGGCGGGACGAGGACGCCGGACAAGTCAGAAGTCAGAGACCAGAAGTCGGACGTTCACCGTGCACGGTGCTTGAGCACCGGCGCGCTCCAGAGTTTCTCGGCCTGCCGCTCGTTTCTTGACTTCCCGCCAGTCTCCTGCATAATGACCGCGTGCAAGCAGAATCCGGCCCGGCAATGACGTCAGGTTGCAGCCCTCGCGCTCGTACCTGAACCCATGAATCCCATTGACGTAATCGTCGCCGACGTTGCCAAGAGCACGCTCACCGGCTGCGCCCGGGGCATCGTGGGAGATTTGGCGGATCTTGCCGGCGGCGCGCAGATGCTCGCGAATCAGTCCGCGGCCGAGGCCGCGGTCACAGAGTGCCTGTCGGTGTTTTTGCAGGTGCGGGCGTCCGCTGACTTTGGCACGGCTTCGGCCAAGTCTTTGAGGAAATTCGGCCTGGCGCTCGGGGAGTTCGCGAGCTACGCCGACGCGCGCGGGCAGTTGATGCGTCCGTACCGCGAGGGTGACTGCGACGCTGCGCCGGTGGCGGCTGAACTGGAAAGGCTGTGGCGCGCCAATCAGGAGGATTTACATCTTCCGCCGTTGCCGGCGGGGTACTGGTCTCGGGCCATTGAGGAGTATTGCGCGGCGGCAGTCAAGGCCATTACCGGCAATCGGCTGTTGGAGCGGGTTCGCGGAGTGAACGCGCCCCAGGAGCGGGCCGTGCTATCCGAAGCGCTGCAACTGCTTGAACAACACTTCGCGGCTGACGCCAAGCTGCTCCGACCCAACAAGTAATCCCTGATCGCCCGGAACTGACACGTCCCGCCGCGCTGGCCGCGGGTTGTGTTGTTTGACTCTCGGGTGCGCGGCGGGTAGTGTTAGAGGCGGTGAATGTCCCGACAGCCTGCAGCTTGCGGCCAACGGCTGACAGCTTGGACTTTGGCGGAAGCGCCGGCTTGACTCTGTGTCAGTTGTGCTATACTAACAGTTGATGAATCGAGTTGCGGCCGCAAAGTGGCTGAAACAGGCTCTCCACGACCTCGAGATGGCCGGGAGGAATGTCGGCATCGGCGGATACGATACCGCCGCGTTCCTTGCGCACCAGTCGGTTGAGAAACTCCTCAAGGCACTCCTTGCAGCTCAGGGCCGAGCAGTCCCGAAGACGCACTTCATCGATGAGCTGGCCGGGCAACTCGACCTGCCCCCGGAAGTGCAGGTCCACATTGACGGTTTGACCGCGGACTACATGCTGTCCCGTTATCCCGATGTGAGCGACCAGGTGCCCTACGAGCAGTATGACGAGGCGCTGGCCAACGAGAAAGTCCGGGCTGCCAGAAGCGTGTTCGCGCTGCTGAAGGAACGCTACGCGGACTTGATGCCGGAGTCGCGAGATGACTGATACTTGGGTTGAGCGGTACCGGAAGGAAGTGCTGCCAAAGCTGGCTGATGCGCTCAGACCCTCGAGCATTCTATTATTCGGTTCACGGGTATCCGGAAACGCCCGCCCCGAGTCGGACCTCGACGTGATTATCGTGGCTGATTCGTTCGCCGGGATTCCGTTTGTCAGGCGTATGGCTTACGTGCTCGGTCTGGCCCGGTTCCCGAAGCACGTTGACTATCTCTGCTACACGCGGGAGGAGTTTACCCGCATCAAGGAGTCGTCTTCAGTGGTTCAGAGCGCACTTCAGGAGTGCGCTGAGCTGACGGTCTGAGTGTGGCCGCGGCCTGTGTTGTTTGACTCTCCGTCACGGCCGGGTAGTGTTAGAGGCGGCTTATGTTCCGAGAGTGACAATCGTTCAAGAGAGGAGTCTGGCATGAATAACATTCTTGTGCTTGAGGGAAGCCCGAGGAAGGGGAATACGAGCGTCGTTACCGATTGGGTGCTGGCCGGGATGGGCAAAGGCAATAAGGTGACACGGGTGAAGCTGTGCGAGCAGCACATTCAGCCGTGCCAGGAGTGCTTCACCTGCACCGACACGAAGAAGGGTGCCGGGTGCGCGCAGGATGACGACATGGTCGAGCTGTATGACAAGCTGATTGACGCCGACCTCGTTCTCTGGGCCAGCCCGATATTCTGCTGGAACGTGACGGCCCAGACCAAGGCCGTGCTGGACCGTTGCTTCGCGCTTCTGACCGGCGAGGACCTGCTGAAGGGCAGTAAGTGGGCGCTGGTGATTACCGCGGGCGGGGATGCGTTTGACGGCGCTGATTTGGCGGTGGAGATGTTCAGGCGGCTGGCGGACTACGGCGACATCAAGTATCTCGGCCAGCACGTGGTCGCGCCCTGCCCGGATGGGGCGAAGCTGAAGAATAGCGCGGTGCTGCAGAAGCAGGCGAAGCTGTTCGGCAAGGAGCTCGCCGCAGCCGTGAAGAAGGGATAATTCAGAAACCAGAATGCAGAGACCAGAATTCAGAATGACCTGATGGTGAGAACCGCCAAGACCCACTATGTCAAGCCATGCTTGATTTCTGCCTCATCTGGTGGCGCATGATTTGAGCGAGATGGCGGTTCTCGTCGTAGGTGGTTCGGTCGCGCCAGATGGCAAACGCTATCTTCATCAGCAGGTT
>JAPLUO010000150.1 GCA_026397595.1 Caldifarciminota bacterium | reverse complement strand
GCTCAGAGCCGGTTCGCTCTCCGTCTTTCACTATTCGCAATTCACTATTCACTATTTCCCCGTCCTTGCTCTGGCTCTCCCTCCTCTTTCTCACCGAAGGCCTGGTGATGATCCCAGCCCTGGTCTTCCGCAAACAGTTGCAGCAAACAGAGGGCATGCCGTTCCAGACCGTAATCTTCGTAACGGCCTTCTTTGTCACTACGCTGCTCTGCTACGTGCGCCGGCCCCGGTTGACGAGCGAAACGCTCAAGTGGGGCGCGCTGCTCGGCACCGCCAACCTCGGCAACTACCTGTTCCTCGTGCTGGCGCTATCGGTCCTGCCCGGGCTCGCAGTCTACCCGACGATTGCCGCCGGCGAGGTCGGCCTGATGGCCGTGGCCGGCGTAGTGCTGTGGAAAGAGAAAGTCGGGGTCCGCAGTTGGGTCGGCATCGCCCTCGCCATCCTCGCGCTGGTCTTGATTCAGCTCGGCAAAGCGGCAGCAGCGCGGTGATTCGCGGTTCGGGGGTTCAGGAAGAAGGAGAGACAAGGGGATCGAGTGATCCGGGCACTGGCACCTGCAAACCGACGCCGAGTCGCCCTGCTCGTTCCGGAGCCTGCCCTGAGCCCGGCCGAAGGGGTCGCGAAGCGTCATCAGACGAGAAGGTCTCTCCCGTTTCGCTGGCAACTCGCGGCCAACGGCCGCGCGGGTCTTGATGTCCGCGTGAGAGTCGGGTAGAATCTCACAGTGACGATGTCCGTGAGCACGGACCGCCACCCGCTTGTTATGCTTTCCGCAATCCCTGAATCCGGGTTCTCCCGTTTCGACACTGGCCGCCGTCGTGTCCTGTGTCAGGAGGTACTTATATGAAACTCCACGTCTCTCACCGCTATCTTGTTCTGCTTGCCGCAGCGCTGCTGGTTCAGACCGTGGCTCAGGCAGCACCACTGCACCCGTGCGGGCTGATTCGCGAGGATCCGCGCATGAGTCCGTGGATGGTTCAGGACCAGCCCGTTCCGGGCAATCGGCCCGCCGGCTCCGTTCTCTCCTCGGGCGACTTATCCAGCCAGATGCCGCCGGTCGGCGACCAGGGCCAGCAGGGCTCGTGCACCGCGTGGGCCGTCGGGTACTACCAGAAGACCCACTACGAATGGCGAGAGTACCACTGGAACGACTCCCTGACCAGTCACGAGTTCAGTGCGGCTTTCGTCTACAACCAGGTTAACGGCGGCACAGACCAGGGCGCGGGCTTCGCCGAGGCCTACTCCCTGATTTCCAGCCAGGGCTGCGCGACCGTGGCCGATTGTCCCTACAATCAGGGCGACTATACAACGTGGCCGTCCGAATCGGCCTATGCCCGCGCCATACCGCACCGCGGCGGCGCAAGCCACTTTTTCTCGATGACCGACTCCGTGGGCATCAACATGGCCCGGGCGCGCATCGACTCCGGATATACGACGGTCCTCGGCATCAGTGTCTACTCCAACTTCGACAACATCGCGAGCTTCGGATACAAGTATTGCGTGGCCGACACGTACGGCGGCAACCGCGGCGGCCACGCCGTGACCATCGTCGGCTACAACGATACAATCACCACGCACGACGGTCCGGGCGCCTTCAGGATGGTCAACTCCTGGGGCACGGGCTGGGGTCAGGCCGGATACTGGTGGATGTCATACGTCGCGGCCAGAAACGCGGTGCTCACCGACCAGGCCGGCTACTACCTCGACGACCTCATCGGCTATTCCCCGACCATGCTCGGCCGCGTGCGCCTCACCCACGCGGCACGGGATAAGATCGGCATCCGCCTCGGCGTTGGCACCGCCTCTTCCCAGCTCTGGATCAGGGACTTCCGGCCGTGGCACCGCCCGAATGCCGACCGCGCCTTCCCCAACCACAACATCGTCTTCGACATGACCGAGGGCGAGCCGCTCATCGCCAACGGCCTGACCGATTCGGTCTTCGTGCGGGCAATTGACGACGTCTCGGACTCCAAGACCGGCACCATCAACTACTTCGCGGTCCAGCACCTGGCGTGGAGCACGACCGGCGTCTCCTCGGATACGCCGGTCAGCATCCCGGACTACAACACCGCCGTCTATGCCCGGGCCAAAGTCCCCAAGCTGCATGACGTCGGCGCCTACCTGCTCATCGCGCCCACCGGCACCGTGGATTCGGGCTCGTCGACTGCGCCGCGGGCCCGGGTCAAGAACTACGGCATCAACGCGGCATCGTTCCCGGTTATCTTCCGCATCGGCGCGTACGCGGATACCGAGAACGTGACCAACCTGGCTGCCGGGGATTCGGCGACTTTGACATTCGACTCTTGGACCGCGACCGCGCGCGGCGCGAATGCCACCCGGTGCTCCACTGGCCTCAGCGGCGACTGCTGTCCAGCCAACGACACGAAGACCGGCTCGGTGAATGTGCGGGTGCGGGACGTCGCCTGCACGCAACTCCTCGCGCCCCCGGACACGGTTGACTCCGGCGCGACGGTCACGCCGCGGGCCGTGGTTCGGAACCTCGGCACCACGAACGAGACCTTTGACACGCGCCTCGCCATCGGCCTCGACTACGCGGACACGGTCTCGGTCACCCTGAGGGTGGGAAGGAGTGACACGCTGGACTTCGCGGACTGGACCGCGCTCACGCTCGGCACCTTCCCCATGGCCTGCGCCACAATGCTCGCAACCGACATGAACCCGGCAAACGACGCTACACAAGACTCGGTTACGGTCGGGGTATATACCGGGGTCGCCGAACAGTCCGAGCTGCCCCGAGTCCTCTCGCTCGAACGGCCCGTGCCTGACCCGATGACCGGCAAGGCCACAATCCGGTTCAGCATCCCGTGTCGGACTCAGGCAAGCGTCACAATCCGCTCCGCAACCGGAGCTCTGGTTCGGGTTCTCTCCGGACCCCGACCCCTGACCCCTGGAACCTATTCCCTGACCTGGGACGGCCGCGACGACACTGGCCGCCGCGTGGCGCGGGGCGTCTACTTCTGGCGGCTCGATGCCGAGAACACCACCCTCACCCGCAAGGCCATCAAGATAGACTAGGTCCAACCACTTCTCCGGGGCGGGACGCACATCGTCCCGCCCTCTCTTTTCGACCTGGCCATGAACAAGCGCGGCCGGCGGACCAACCTGGCCCGCCGGCCGTTCCTCCTCCCCGCGACTTAGGGAGCGACGGGTGCAGCGACGTTGAACACGTCGGTCCGGATGGCCTGCAGCACCGCCTGCGTCAGGCCTCTTGCGGTCCACTTCGTGATCAGGACCGCTGCTTCCTTCGCAGCCGATTCGCCTGACATCTCGCGCTCGTGGATCATGTGCCACATCTCGCGTCCGAAGTCCAGATAGAACGGGTAAGTGATGACCGAGACGCCCGCCGCGTCACAGGTCTGTTTCACCTGCCCCTCCATCGAGACAATGGCCGCGGTCTGCGAGGCCATGCGCGGCAGCATATCCGGCCGTTTCTTGTCCACCTTGGCCTTGATCGCTGTCGTGTCGTATCCGGCATCCCAGTTGGCTGTTCTCTTCGACGGATCGATTGGCATGTTTATCACCTCCTTTCAGCGCTGATTTCCAAACCGGGGAAGTCAACCCGCTGCGCTTGTCTGGCCGACTTCTGTCACCCCGGCTTCGTCCGGACGAATATCATGATACCTGGCTCGAGGCCATGACCTCGACCAGCATCTGCCGAGTTGCGGACTCTGCGCTCGTGCCCTGACTGCAGTCCAGGTACTGCCACAGCACGTCAACCAACACTGCTTCAACCGCTTGTTGCCGCAACCTCCGCAGTCGACCTTCGGTTGAGGCGAGTTCTGCCATTAGCTTACGCCGCTCGCGCGGCCGCAGCACCAGAGACTGGGCATCACGTGCGAGCAAGAGCAGCTCATCCAGTTCCGCAATCATACGCACAACTGCCGCTGTATTCATGTCACCTCCTTTCGTGGGGACTTGCCGGGCTGGCGGGCAGCGCCGCACCGCCCGCCAGCTCCTCCGGATTGTCAAAGAACGACCAAGCCCCAACTCAGACATCCTGGCCCGCAACCGTATCGGCAAACAACGTCAGAACGAGCCACCGCACGGCGGCTGTCAGACAAGACGCTCAGTTGTGTTGGGTGTCTCTACTCTTAGTTCGCCGGAAAGCTGCCGGCGTAACAAACCGGGGCCGCGAAACCGGCAGCCGGAGGCGGGCGTTGCCCGTCCCCGGCCGTATTGTCCTGGCTGGGTGCTACTTCTTGCGCCGGCGCTTGGCGACCGTTTTCGGCCTGGCCGGCTTCTTCTTCGCCCCTGCGGTCAACTGACGCGCCCATTCGCGGCGCTCCTCAGCGTCCGATTCTTCCGGGGCGCGAAACAGACCGCACAGCTTCACGCTTTCCAGGTAAGGTGCGAACGAGTCGGGCCGGTTCACCTCACGTCGCTGGACATCGAGCTTCTCTTCCAGTCGCTCCTTCAGGTTGAGCGGCTCCAGCAGCGAACCAAGCCTGATGTTGGCTTTTCGCGCCTTGCGCGCCAGGTCGTCCATCACGACCACGATCTCCAGAGCTCGACGCAGCCTTGACTGCAGCTTTTCCGGAAACTCGGCTACATACTCGTCTATCGTCGCCTCGACGCCCCGCCGCCGCAGGTCGCAGTAGCCTGTGACCGCTCCTCCAACAAGCTTGTCAAGACTCATGACTGACCTCCCGTCTGCCCCTTCTTGCGGGGCGGCTTCTCGAATAGAATCTTCCTTGCATCCTCGAGTGCGTTGTAGTGTAACTGTCTCGCGGCCTCGATCGAAATTCCCAAACTGGCTGCAATTGCCGAATACGGCCGGTTCTCGTAGTGATGCCATATCAGCACCTGCCTGCGCCGCAGGGGAATCTTGCGTAGGACGCTGTCCAACTTCCTGAGTAGCGCCCGGCGTTCTTCCTCGGTAACTGCTTCATCGTGGAATTCCTCCGGGCTTGGCACCGATTCCGCTACCCCCTCGTCGTCAAGGGGCATCGGTAACGTCGGGCGATGAACCCGGTAGTAGGAGCCGATTGTGTGCCATGCGATGCCACGAAGCCACCAAAGCACTTTGCCCCGGTCCGGCGAGTAACCGGAGACGCTGGCCTCGGCCCGGTCAAAAGCCAGTTCCGCGATCTCCTCAGCATCCACGTCAGCGTGTTCCACCTTTCTAGCTACATAGGCCCTGATGGCGGGCAGGGCGTAGTGCCGTACGAATGCGAACGCCGTTGAATCGCCCTGCTTGGCTAAACCCATGTAATAACGAAGCTTATCATCAAACCTCACCAAGCCCTCGTCCTGGCTCTTTTCAGTGTTTACTGTCACTGACCCATCTTTCTATCTACAGTTCGCGTGTAAGGCAGGAATATAACACGCTGATTCTACGGAGGCTTGCACGACCGGACGCGATTGCTGGAAAAATTCCAAGTGTGACAGTCATCGTGCCTGTTCCTCGCTGGCCTTCGCGACCGCTTCGGCAAGTTCAGGCATCCAGACCTTGGCCTTTGCCGACAGGTCCCAGAGCGATGCCGTGTAGACATTTCGAAAGCGGAGGTACTGCCTTCTGAAAGCCGGGTCCCACGTGAACGTCCGCCCCCGCGAATCGAACAACAGGTATGAGTCCGTTGGCAGTACGTCCGCGCCTTTCACTGCCTGGCCCTCGCCCCCGCGACGATGTAGCGCGTTCAGCCTGCGTCTTTCCCCCATGCTGGAGCGACCCATCAGCAGCAGGAGGAAGGCATGACTCACTGCCAGGACATGGTGGAACTGCCTGCGCCTCAACTCCTCTATCTCCCGCAGGGATGCGCCGGCTCTGCCTGATGGCGCACCGGGCACCCGGCCCTGCTGCATCCTGAGTATCGCCTCATGGGCTGCCTTTCTGACGAACGCGACCTCTGAATCCCACAGCAGCTTGTCTCGCGTCCACCTTCTGGCTTCCTGGAACCACATCCGCAGACCACCCGGGTATGTGTGCACCAGCCGTGCGAACTCCATGGCGTCCCCAAAGAACTCGGCACAGTCAACCACTCCCCCACCAAGTTCGCTCCACATCCGGCCAATGTACGCTGCCGCCGCGGCGTTGGCCAACTGGGCCTGCCGTTTGGCATCAATGTCCGAGCCGCGCTGGTCGTCCCGATACACTACCAGCGCCAGACGCAGGAGGGCCGACTTCAGCGCATCGGAGTTCGGTGTCGCACCCCCTCTCAGCCAGTTCCCGCTGTCAATTGTGAAACAACCCTTGAACCAATAGGCATACAGCCTCGGATTCTCCAGGTACACGGTCGCATAGTTGCAGATGTCGGCGAACACGTTCTCAAGGAACCTGGGGCGAATGAAGCGCAGGCAGAACTCCTCGAACGTGGTAAGGTACGAGGGCTCAATCTGATTCTCCGTTCTGGCCCAATCGAAAAACTCGACCATGACCTCGGGCCCGAAGTTGGCGGGCCCTTCGCCGGTCTCGTCCGCGAACGTGAATGCCGCGATTTGCGGGTAGTGGTCTCTCAGGTCGCGCGCGAGGGCACTGTCCGCGTCCCTTGAGAGAATCTGCTCGGCCGCCTCGTGCGCCGCCCGGGCCGCGAAGAACTCGGGGCGGTAGATGTCGAGGAAACTGAGTCTCACCGAATGGAGCGTACTTACGATGTCCGGGTCGCTGGTCACTATCGCAACGACCGCATCGGTCCCGGCCAGAGCCAGGCTCAAGGACTTGTAAGCGCCGTCAAAGGCCGATGTGAGTTGCTGAATACCACCTTTGTACTCCAGGTTGAAGTCTGAGACCTCACCCAGCCGCCAGCCGACCCGGAACCGGTTATGCCATGCCCATTCGAACACGTCCGCCAACTCGTTCAGGTAGGCTCCAACATTGTAGGAAGTATTCTCCCGACCCGGGCCGAACACCGCCTCCAGTCGGGGCGCCGCACCCAGCTTCACTGCCTGCCGGGCACGGAAGAACCACTCGTCAATATCCGGCGACTGCATGACCGAGCCGGACTGGGCCGCGCGGAGGAATTCTTCGCTGCTGAGCCGCCTGCGCACCGCTTGCATGTAAGGCAACAGCTCGAGCATGCTGCTCACCAGGAACTGGTCCTCCAGTCCCTCGGCCAGCAGCGCGCAGGCATTGAGCAAGCGCTCGGTGACGACCTGCGGTGCGCGGAGCTTCCTCAGCGGCACAAGCACGTCGTCCCTGATTCTCGTGGAGGTCAGGCCCACGGAAGGCAGGGGCAGCAACTGCCGCAGCACCTTATTAATCCACGGGTGAGTATCTTCGTTCACCGGGGGCAGCGCCGTCTCTTGGCGCAGCTTGTCAATCGGCCTGACCCCTTCGACCTTCGCCCCCACGGTCGTTTGCAGTGAGAAGATGTGGTCGTCCACACGGTCCAACTCGCCTTCCTGGGCAAACAGGGCAACGAAGCTGTCGACCAACTTGCGCGAGTTCCCTTGTGCATCATTGGTGGTCAGCAAAGGCCACACGAAGTCACCCCGGCCAGTGCAGATACGGAAGTCGTCGCTCCTCTGCTCCGGTTCCGGTACTTGGAGCAGCTTTCGCAGCGCGTCGCCCAGATGCCCGGCGCGCGTGTTCCAGCGACGCGCCCAGCAGAGATTGTCCTTCTCCGACACGCGCGAGAGTATTGCCTTCGCCGCTTCTGCCTGCTCCGGATTCGGGAAGCAGAGTTCTGACCTCATACCCAGCGACGTGGTCGAGTTCCAGAAGATATGGCTCGCTTCCCCACAGCCGCTGCCGGTCTTGCCGCAGTACATCCGGGTCAGGGTCTGAGCATTGTCGAAACGCTCGATGTCCTTCTCATCGCTCAGCTTGGCAGTGGTGTCGTTCTCGTGCTCATCCTTCAGTATCTCTCGCATCCGGCCTACCGTCATCTCGCGGATGTCAATGACGAACCGCATGATGTCCTCGAAGGACTCGCCAAACACGAGCAGGGTCAGTTCGTGCCAACTGCAGGACTCCACGATGACGAGCTGCATTAGCCCCCTCACTGCCTGGGCACGAGGTCGGTTGCGCCTGTCGCGATACGCGAAGTCGAAGTGACGTTTGGTCGCCTTGACCGCGCAACGGAGGAAATCGGCTCCTGAGCCGATGAGCATCCCGTTCTGCAGCTTCAGTTGGCAGATGCCGATAAGCGGCAGCGGGTTCGGAGAAAGGAACGTGTCGAGCGCCAGGCGGACCGGCGCGGAATGGACTGAACCAGGCCGCTTCACCGGCTTGCCGTCTTCGCCAAACTTTGGGAAATCCGGCAGCGGCCCCATGATGCTCTGATGGTAGAAACCACGCTGGGCCGCAACTCCACCGTCTGGCCAGTACGAGTTGAGCGCGTGAAACTCCAGCGCTCCGAGGTCGTAGTCGTCGGTCAGCGCAATGGCCGCGAAGTCGAACGGTGCCAGCAGGACATAGGTAGCCGGTTTGTAGAAGTGGTCCTCGAGTTCCTTGCGTGCCGGGTCATCGCTTTTGCGCTGGTGCTCCAACAGGTCCTCATGGTACTTCTTGAAGAACTCGTGCAGTTCACCGTTGAACTTGCCGGCCTGGAAGATGTGAGGCAGGGATGCGAGGCCGATGAAGACCGTGGCATCGTGGATTATGCACCCCGGTTCATAACGACCCGGCCGCGCTGGCGCGCCAGTCGGGTCAGACCGACGTTCGTTGATTCTCTTGGCAGCCATCCAGCCTTCGATTTCCTATCGAGCTTTGGTAAAGAACGCACCATTATTGGAATCGCCGAAGGCTTGTCAAGGAAAACGGGTGCCGGCCGCTTCTTGCGCTGCTCCGCGCCGCCAGCCGTACGAACTGCGACTCGCAGTCTGACCTCCGACTGCCGGGCCGAGCGCTACTCGATGCTCACGTCAAATGCCTGCCGGCAGATTGCGCGCAGCACGCTCGGGGTCAGGCCGCGCGCGGCCCATTGGACAACCAGCTCTCTCGCCAGCATCTGCAGGGTGGCCCCCGAATACCGGCGGGTATGTTTGTCAAGCTGGAGTCCGAACCCGATGTAGTTTACGAACAGCAAACGCGGGACACCCAGTTGGGTGAGCAGGGCGCGGACCAGCCTGCTCGTCTCGCAGTTCCGTTCCACGCCCTGCCGCCACCGCCGCGCCTGCTCGGCAGGGGTCGAACCGACCGCAACCCGCGCGGCCCCGGCAATCAACGCCCGCTCGTACTTCAGGCTGGCATCCTCCAGGTTGTGTCCCATGTTCTTACGCGGTGACCCCGGTCCGTAGCGCCTCTATCATGTGGCAGATCCGCCACAGGGTTTCTGAATCGAGGCCCATGCCGCCGTATTGCGCGAACAGCCGACGCGCACCACCGGGCGGGTATTCCGGCCCGGAACGCCGCAGCAGCCGGTCGTACTTGTGGGCGAAGGCAAGGTAGAACCGACGTTGTCTGCCTTCGACTCCACCTCTTGATACGAATTCCCGCAGCATTCGAGTCTTCCTGCCACACCCCACTGCGACCCGTCGTCTATTCCGCACCAGTCTCCTCCCCTTGATTTGCCAAGGCCCGATAGCAGACACGTACCAGGGCTAGGAGCACCTTGAGGTCCGCGCCACCCGAAACGTACTTCGGCAGCAGCGCCCGCACCTTCGACGCCAAGCGTTCGCCAATGTCCTTCCTCAATACACGGCTCAGTTCACGGACGAAGTTGCACGCTATCTCGTACTGGACCATAGGCAATCCTGAGTCGCTCAGAACCGGTCTGGCAACAGCCATCAACCGCTTCTCAAGTTCGGGTTGACTCAGACGCTGCCCAGGCAGCTTGCCTTCACGACCGAACATGTCAGTCGCTGCGTACGTCAACTCAGATTCGGACACTGCTGGCTCCAACGTCTGCTCCTTATGGTTTGGTTTCGGCCCTCTCACACACTCTATCATTAGTTCGCGTAAGACGGCCGGAACGTAACACCGACAGCGCCTCACTCGTTGACATTGCAGCACCAACGCAATCGCAGTTCCGCGGCCCCACCCGCCGCCCCGGGGGTGACCCCGTCGGTTGCAGGGACATCTACGGGACGAGTTGCCCACGAAGTTGCCCGATGAGCCATCCGGCCACTCAGTCACCGGCCAACTGAGACGCTGCTGCCCCGGTCCGGCCGGCCAGTTACCCAGTTGCCCATGCTGGCCGTCACGCGGATGACCATCCGGCCAACAACACGGCCCGCCATCCCGCATATTAGCCGCCGAGCCACTCGGCGCGTCGCCGGGTGCATCAATCTGTTGGTCACGCGGCGCGCCATCGAACTGACCATGCCGCCCACCGCCGAGACGGCCACGCGTTAGATGATGAACGAAATCACGATGAACATCGTCTGCCGATACGGCTAGGCCTGCACGCAGACCGACAACGGCTGCGACGACCGCCCCTTCTCAGAGGAGCGGGTCGATGAGGGTGTTCGGGTCTATTGCGGGTAGGTTGGTGCCCTCGGGCCGGGCCTGGCACGGATCCAGAATGTCTGCCGACTCCACAATCACTGTACGCGACGAAGCAACCATTATCAGCTCGATCTGCCGCAGCGTCACCTTCCCGACTTTCTGCGGCGCTGGAGCCGGCTGAGGTTCTTCGCTCGTCTTCAGGGCTCGCCGCCGCTTCTGGATTCCCTCTCTCGCGTCACTGAGCACCCACTCCCGCGGCAGCATTTCCGGCGGGGCCTGCACCTCGACCATGCGGGTCAGCCGGTGCATCTCCCGCCCTATTTCCTTGACCTCTTTGCCGGCCTGGACCATGACTCGGACCCGGGTCAACGTGAAATCGCTCTGGAACAGCCAGCAGACCTGGTTCGCAAGATGCGGGTGCCGGACCCAGATCGCCTCCTCGACGCCTGAGCCGTCGCTCTTGAGGAACGCCTGGACATATTCCTTGAAGTCTACGGCGATAGCGAGTTCCTCTCCCCTCGCCGCTTCGGGCCCTGGCGGTTGTCCAGTCACCGGCGCGCGGGTCTTGATGAACACTCGCACCCCGCGGTCTGCCGCTGCGTTCAGCTCGCTGCGCAGTTCCTCCAAGGGCCGGGCGTCGACGTTGAGCAGGACAACGGTCTTGGCGTTGCGCAGCAGCTCGCGACAGCGCTCGTATACCTGCGCGATGCTGGTTAGCTCGAAGATGCGACCGCGCGCGGGTGAGGCCGCCACGTCCTCCAACTCGTGCTCGATCTGCGTCTGCATGCTCTCCAGGTCTCGCCGCTTGGCCTCTATGTACTCCCGGATTGGGAGTGCAACATACGTTGTCGGCCGAGTACTCTCGTCAGCCAGAATTGCGCCCTTGGTCCTCAGCGAGTCAAGCGCCTTATAGATGTTGGCTGCTTGCTTGCCGACCATCTGGGCCAGGCGATATCCGGATGAACCGGGCTCCTGCAGCAACGCCCAGTACACATCGCTCTCCAACGCACTGAAGCCGACGCTACCCAGCAGCGGTTTTACGCGGTCCTTCATCTGGTGCGACGTCCCTTGTCGCCCTGTCCTTCGTCCTTGGTCTGCTCATCCTTGGTCTGTGGCGATTCGGGCGACGATGGACGATGGACGAGACGACGAAGGACTTCGATTCCCTTTTCCAGCACCTCGTCGCGGCCGGCACGGATTCCCTCGACGGTCGGCGCGACCGGCACGTCGGGCACGATGCCGACGTTCTGGAACCTGCTCCCGTCTCCGAACTTCACCCGCATACCCGTGAACCACAGTCGGCCGCCGCCCGGCAGGCTGAGCCAGGTTCGGTTGCCGTTGCACCCGGCGGTCGTCCCGCCGACGAATATCACTCGGCCTGCGTTCTTGAGATAGATGCAGATATCCTCGGACCCGCCAAAGGTCTTCTCGTTAATCAGCACCACGACCGGCCCGCGGTAGTGCTTCTTCGGGTCGGGCTGGACCTCGTATTGGCCTGCATTCCAGCCCTGCTCCAGGCGGGCAAAGCCCGACACAACCGGAATCTCGAATATCGCGGACTTGACCGGCCGTTCGCTCAGCCTGGCCGACAGGGCCAACTGCACCATGAATCCCGGATACCCTCGGATGTCGATTATCAGCCCGTTGGCCTGGCGCAGAACCTCGAACGCGTGGTCGAACTCCTCCAGGCTTGACAAACGACCGAGGTCCAGATAGCCGAGATTTCCTTCCAGCAGCCGATACCCGCGCGACTGGCGCTTCCGGGCCAGATGAGCGACCCACGCCTCACGCGTCACCGTCCGCTTCAATGTCAGCGAGATTGGCTGCTCCCCGCGACGGAAAACCAGCTTCACCTCGGCGCCGGCCGTTCCGAAGCCCATCATCTCGGCCATGTGGCGGTAGAACGCGCCCTCGGTCGAATACGAGAACTGTAACCGGTGCTCGGCAATCAGCTCCGTAACCGTCTTCCCGTCGAATTCGACCAGTTCGTCCCCAATCGCCAAGCCGACGGCTGACGGCCGACCGCTGACGGCCGAGGAGTCTTCAGCGGCAGACCCCAGCCCTCCAGGTGTCTCGACTTCTGACTTCTGACTTCTAGCTTCTAGCTTCTGACTTCGGCCGCTCCCAAGGACGTCCGTGACAACGATCTTGCCCTCCACCCAGCCGAAGCCCACCGGCAACGCCTGCGGCTCGGGCAGACCCGGGAAGTAGTAGAAGATGTTGTTGTCGTGCAGGTGCGCGGTCAGCATTCTGAGCGCGCGCACGTAGGCAACCGGGCTGTCCGTCTCCTCAATCCTCGGAATCCACTCAAGCAGGCACCCATGCCAGTCCATGTCGCAGAACTCGAGATGGGGGTAAAGGTAGCGTATCACGTTCCAGACCTTGAACAGACCCAGCAGCCGCTCTTCCCGGGTCAGGCTTCCGCCTGTTTCGGACAGCGGCGCCGGCAGCATCAGGTTCATCAGCCTTGCTGCCGACTCACTGCTTGAGGCTTGAGGCTTGGGGCTTGAGGCTTTGAGCAGGGCCTGTTCGGCCACCTCCGCCAGTTGAGTCTGACTAATCGCCTTGTCAACCACGAGGTCAGGGCAGAACCCTGCGTTCCCACCATGCCCGACCAGTCGTTCCGTGTTGAGCTGTACGACGAGGCCTTCGGGGTATTCGAGTCTTAGCGGCGGGGCTTCCTCGGGCGGCCCGCTCGACTCCAGAACCACTGCGATCCCGGGCTGCGACTGCAGCGCGTCAAGGACCTTGTGATAGCTTACTGCGGACGGTCGGTTGACCAGGAAAACGGTAGGCGTGGTGATGGTCTTAAGCCGCGTGAAGTCAGTGCCGGGACAAAGCGCGGCCAGATACCAGTCGGCCTCTTGTAGCGGGTGCAACCCGGCTCCGCCAATCACTTCCCACTTCTGCCGGTAGGCGCCAAGCCCATTGTCTTCACTCCAGCCCTCGTGGACTCGGTTCATAACCGGACCTGTGAGGAGCGCGGTACGCACGAAGAACCTAAGTATGGGGTCGTTCATGCGGACACCGGGCGCAACCGGCCAGCGCAGGTCCACCACGAGCTTCTCGACCGCGCCCAGGGCGTCGACCGCCGCCTGGAAATCGATGAGGAATCCGGGCCCGCGTGACGAAGGTGGTGGGACTCGAACATAGCCGATTGAGTCGGTGAGCAGTCTCGCCTCGAATCCACCCTCGGCCACTCGATCTCTCGATCCCTCGATCTCTTGATCCCTGCGTGTGGACGCAAACGTCAGCGGGTCTTCCAGCGGTTGTAGCAGCTCCTCATTGATGGCCTTGGCCAAGTCGTCAGGAGTCTGGGCGGCTTCAACCTTGGGTATGACCCGAATCAGCACCTGATTCCAGTCAATGACGGGACTGTCACCGCTTTCCGTCGCGGAAAACGGTGACTGTACCCTTGCCGACACAATCGCCGGATGGAACATGTAGACCTTGCCCCACAGGTCAGCCAGGGTCTCAAGACGCTTGAGTCTCAAGGCAGAATCCACGGGTTCCCTAGAAGGCAAAGGTAAAGGTGAAGGTAGAGATGGAGAAGAGCGCTCTTCCTATGCCTATGCCTATGCCTTTACCTTCGGCCAGGGTCGAGGTTAAGGTCTGGTCTGAGGCGTACTTAGGCAAGGACACGTCGTCCTCTACGTGTTATGTTCTCTCTGCAACTAAGATGAGGAGATGAAAGCGTGGATCATCATAGCGCGCGGAGAAGAAACAGGCAAGCCCGTCCGGAACAAGACTAGGTTGAGGTTGAGGTTGAGGCTGAGGCTGAGATTGAGGTCGGGGAGTCTTGACCTTGATCTTGACCTTAACCTTCACTATGCGTGCCGCGCATTCCTGGCAGACAGAGGTCGGACGGGGCCGCGGGGCCCCGTCCGTCTCAGGAGACTGATAGAGAAGCTACTCAATAACGAGCTTCCGGGTGAGGTTGCAGGCATCGGTTTGGAGCTTGAGGATGTAGACGCCGCAGGCGAGGTCCTTGGCGGAGAGGCTCGCGGTGTAGCTACCCGGCTCCACTCGACCGTTGCCGACCGTCTTCGCCAGCGCTCCAGTGATGTCGTACAGCTTCAGCGATAGATCGGTCGCTGCCGGCACTGAATAGTGGATAGCTGTGGTGAGCTTCACTGGATTTGGTGAAACGCTGAGCGCGAACTTCGTAGGGAACTGTGCGGCTCCTGCGTCGGCGCCGCCGAATGACCCTTCGGCCGTCCGGACATAACGCCAGAACTGATTCGTCCTGTTGCCGTTGAAAGCAAAGAGCATGTCCTCGCTTGAGCAGATGTCGCCGCCATCTTTCACGCGGGGTTGGATGTCGCCCAGTCGGGTCCACACCGGGGGCGTTCCCGGCACGCACTTCCAGAACTCGCGGGTATTGTTGCCTTTGAGGACGTAGATGACGCCGTCGAGCCAAGCCCCGGAGCTGCCGGTAGCGGCATAGCTCGTACCGTTCATAGGCATGCCCGGCAAGGAAGTCCAAGTCGGTGCTGGGGCACCGAGATCATAGGCCCAAAGCTGTTCAGTCTGGGCCTGCTGCGCGTAGAGGACGTGGGTCCCGTCAAAGACCAGCCATGAACCCTCGTTCCAGCCGATCAAGCCCGGATCCGGCAACGGGCCAATGTCGGTCCAGGTGTTGGTGGCTACCGTGTAGCGGTAGAACCGGGAGTTCTGGCCATTGAGCAAGTAGACCGACCCGCTCACAAAGGCAACGTCCGTTCCCCTGAACACGTCGGCCGGTACATCGGCCAGCGACGTCCAACCCTCGCTGGAGGTATAGCTCAGGAACTTCGGGGTCTTGTTGCCCAGGGTCATGTAGATTCTGCCGCTGCCGTCGCTCACGCCCCGGCAACCGGCATCGGGCAGCACCGGCTTCTTGTGTAGCACGTAGGGCGGGATCGATGCCCGCACTTCCCACGTGTTCGTGACCGGGTTGAAGGCATAGAAGTCGCCGGTCTTCTCACCCTTCGCTGCGTAGATAAGCCCGCTCCCGGCGTCGCATGACAGCCAGCCGCCGGTGCCTTCAAAACCGCCGGACGGAGCAGTCGGCAGCGACGCCCGCGCCGACCAGCCGTACGTCACGACGGAAAATTCCACGCTGCACTCGTCGTTGGCTGGGTTCTGGTCGCCTTCGGTCTCGGTTCGACAGGTCGCCGTGTAGTAGCCATCTGTCGCCGTCCAGGCGGGGAACTCGGCCGTCACGTCCGTCCCGGCCGGGATTCCGTCCGGATACGACATGATCTCGCTGTAGAGCGGATCGGAGTTGATGGTGAACGTCACGTCGAAGGGAACCTGAAGCGTTCCGTAGTTATGCAGAACGGCAATCGGCGAGGTCGATCCGGGTACGATTCGCCCCGTGGGATTCTGGATAGACGCAACGCCGATGTCAGGCGCGACCCGGTACATCGGGTACACCAGCAGGTTGCCGGCAAAGGGTGAGCCCAGACCCTCGTTGTTGGTGATCCCGGCGTCGGATTCCAGCGGCTGGGCACAGACGAAGTTCTCGCCCCAGTTCAGCGAGTCCGTGCCCCAGTTGTAGGTCCACATGATGGAATCGGTCCCGGCTCCGGACGTGACGGTCGCCCAGTTCCAGTCCTTCTGCGCTGTAGTCATCCGGTTGCCCACGCCCATCATCACGGTTCGGCCCCCGATCGAGCGGTTCACGCCTTTGCCGGTCAGGGTCGGTCGATTCGCACCGGTCGCGATACCGGTAGACGGGTCGAACGCCGCCCGCACCTTCGTGTCATTGTCCGGCGCACCGGTAATCACGGTCACCGTCAGTTCACCGCTGTTTATCGCGTAGGTTCTGTTGGTCACCGGATTTACCACCAAGGCTATGGGAGCGAGCCCTGTCGCCACCGAAGCCGTACTGTTCGTCGCGCCGTCGATGACTGTGACATTGTTGCTGCCATAATTCGTGACGTATATCTTGTTGGTGACCGGATTCACCGCTACCGCCCAGGGAGTGGTGCCTGCGGTCACGGTCGTCGTCGTGTTGTCCGCTCCGTCAATCACCGTAACGGTGCCGCTGCCCTGGTTGGTGACGTAAACCTTGTTCGTCGCCGGATTCACCGCTACCCAGTAGGGCTTGGTCCCTGCGGGCACGGTCGCGACCACGTTGTCCGTCGAGCCGTCAATCACCGTCACGTTGCCGCTGTTCTGGTTCGCGACGTAGACCTTGTTCGTAACTGGGTTCACCGCCACGGCGAAAGGGCAGGTCCCTGCCGGCACCGTAGTCACGTTGTTCGTCGCGCCGTCGATTACCGCTACGTTGTTGGCATTGCCGCATGGGAGGTAGATCTTGTTGGTCGCAGGATTCACTTCCAGGTCAGTGGGCACGGACCCCAACACCACGGTGGTTATGTCGTACGTAGCGCCGTCCATCACCGTCACGTTGTTGCTGCCGTCGTTAAGTACGTAGACCTTGTCTGTGACCGGATTCACCGCCACATGTGAAGGAGAGGTCCCCAGCATCACACGAGTCGTATTGTTCGTCGCGCCGTCTATCACCGTTACGTGGGGGACTTCCCATAAGCCCTGGACGGCGACGTAGATCTTGTTAGTTACAGGATTCACCGCCACGCCCAGGGGAACGCTCCCCGCCCATACCAGGAACGAATTGTTCGTAGCACCGTCGATGACCGCCACGGAGTAGTAGCCGGCGTTCGTCACGTAGAGCTTGTTCGTTACCGGATTCACCGCTATGCGAGTAGGCCATTGCGAAACCCACGCCGTCGCGGTTCCGTTGGTCGAGCCGTCAATCACCGTGACGCTGGCGGCGTCAATGTTGGCAACGTAGACCTTGTTCGTGACCGGGTTCACCCCAATCCCTCTAGGAGCCGTTCCCAGCTCGACTGTCGTCGTTCCGTTCGTCGCACCGTCTATCACGGTGACGTAGTCGCTGCACCCGTTGGCGACGTAGACCTTGTTCGTTACCGGATTCACCTCCACGAAACCCGGGCTGTTGCCCACCGGAACGATTGTGGTGTTATTGGTCTCGCCGTCTATCACTACGACAGTGCCGCTGTAGCCGTTGGCAACGTAGATCCTGTTTGTGATCGGATTTACGGCTACCGCAGAGGGATCTGTTACCATCGGCACCGTGGATGTGTTATTGGTCGCGCCGTCAATCACCGTCACAGAATTGCCGTAGTAATTCACGACGTAGATCTTGTTCATCACCGAATTCACCGCCACGGCGCAGGTGCCGTACTCGGCTGCCACCTTAGCCATCTCGTTGGTCGCGCCATCAATCACCGTGACGATACCGACGTCGCCGCAAACATAGATCTTGTCTGTCACCGTATTCACCGCCACGGCAGAGGGGCTGGGGTCCACGGTCAGCGTCTGGGTGGCGTTGGTCGCGCCGTCGATCACCGTTACGCTGCTGCTCCGGTAGTTGCAGACATAGATATTGTTCGTGACCGGATTCACCGTCACGGCTTGGGGATAGTCCCCCACCGCCACCGTAGTCGTTCCGTTCGTCGCGCCGTCTATCACCGTCACGGTTCCGCTGTACCGGTTGGGGACGTAGATTCTGTTCGTCACCGGATTCACCGCCACGCCCCAAGGACAGCTCCCTGTCGCCACAGTACTTGTACCGTTGGTCGCGCCGTCGATCACGGTGACGTCGTTGCTGCCGTAGTTGGCAACATAGATCTTGTTCGTCACCGGATTTACCGCCACGAAACAGGGGTTGGTGCCCGCCGCCATGGTCGCGGTCACCCAGTCGGCCTGCCCGATGCTGGTCATGATGACCAGCATCAGTGCTGCTAATACGGACTTCCGCATCTCTTTCTCCTTCTTGGTTTCTGCCGCCTCGGGCGGGCCGGTCAGGAGGACTTCGGAGCTCAAAACCATCTCGTCTCCATCCTTCCGATCGTACGCCGAAACTCGGTTTCTGGCTCACCCGTCTTGAGGCGACTATTATTTGTTCTCAACACATAATACTAGAGACTAGCATCCCTGCTGTCAACGATTGTCTTGCATGTCTAACATCAAGATAGTCAGCATGTTACATGCGCAGACTGCGGCGTCGCGGCATAGGGGTGTCTCCGGGAACCCAAGCCAGAAGCCCACGGTTGCCCGCCGCCGCCGCTGTCTGCAGTAACGGGTTCAAGGGTCCAATGGTTCTCGGGTTGGCCGCGGCGGCCCCCGTCTGACAGTGCGGGGGTTCGGGCACTAGAAGACCCGTTCGACTCCCTCCGGTCGTGTGGCTTTGCCACCGAGGGAACGAGCGGGGTGACACTTGGAGGAGAGTGCTCAAGTGGTCTAGTGGTCGAGTGAAGAAAGGGGCGGGTTAAATGGTTCCGGCCGGATGAATCTGCGTCGTCTGCGGAATCTGTGGATGTCCTATCTGAATTCTGGCGTCTGGCCTGCATTCTGACTTCAGCTTTGTCGGTTGTCCTCCACTTGACCACTGGACCACCTGACCACTACCTGATTTCGGTGAGTCCTTGACAGCCGGTCGTTCTTGGTTACGCTTGTCGCGACACATGTGAGGTGAAGATGCCGCTAGATCCCAAGCACACACCAAAAGGCGACCGACCGGCCGCCGAGCGGCAGTTCGTCGGCCGGGAAGAGTTCATCGCCCCGGCCAACGCCGCGCTCCAACAACAACCACAACGTACCGATCCTCTCGTACTTGTCTACTACGGTGGCGCTGGTATCGGGAAATCCAGACTGCGCCGGGAGCTGACCAAGCAAATGGCCGCAGACCCCGGTGTCCTGACCGCTACCCTTGACTTCGATATCCCTATCTTTCGTCAACCTGAGACCGCACTGCTCACATTGCGCAACGCTATCCGCGAAACCTACAAGGTCAGGTTCCCCAGCTTCGACCTGGCCTATGCCATCTACTGGCAGAAGACGCACGCCGAATCTCCGTTGGGCGACGACCTGAGGCCGTTGCTTGAGCCCGGTTCGCTCATCGCCCAACTCCTCGATGACACAGGCAAACTCCCGCTAGTCGGGCTTGTTCCGAGAATCGCTGCTCTCGCGGCGAAGTCACTAGAATCCTCGACTCCTAGACCCCCAGACTCCTTCCTGTCCGATTGGTGGGAACGACGCGGCGAACGCGAGCTTGAGGACCTGCCCCAGATGGAGCCCGGGACGATTGTCGAGCAACTCCCGAAGCTCTGGGCCGCGGATTTGAAGGACTATCTGAAGTCAGGGAGTAGTGAGTCGGGAGTAGGGAGTAGCGAAACCGGAGGCGACTCCCCAATCTCTGCTCCCCATTCACGATCTGCCGTTCTCTTCATCGACACCTACGAAGGACTGTGGGAGACGGGCAGCACGGAAGCAGACTTCTTCAAGCGTGACGAGTGGGTGAGAGGACTAGTGAAGCAGTTGTCGGAAGTGTTATGGATTGTCTGCGGCCGGCAGAAGCTGCGCTGGGAGGAAGTGGAGACAGACTGGGGCAAAGCCCTGAGTCAGCGTCAACTGGGAGCCCTGCCCGATAAGTCGGCTCGGCGGTTCCTTGAGTCTTGCGACATCACCAACGGGCAGATTCAGGATGCGATCGTCAAGGGCAGCCAGGGCGTGCCGCACTACCTGGACTTGGCAGTGGACACGGTTCAGAGTTCCAAGTTCCTGGTTCATAGTTCCAAGTTCCAGGGAAGCGGTCCCGACGAGTTGGTTGCGGAATTCACGCGGCAATTGGACCAGCCGGAGATTGACACCCTGAATGTCCTATCCGCGACCCGGTTCTGGTACTACGGGCTGTTTGAGAACCTCATGACGAAGTATCAAACCGGATATCCTTTGACGGCCTACGACGACCTCTCCCGGTTCTCGTTCGTAAGCGAAGGGGCTGCGCCCGGGACCCGAACGATGCATCAGTTAATGCGCGAGGCGCTGCAGGAAAGTCAGTCACCGGAGCTGCGCAAGCGCGTGCACCTGTTTCTGCACAAACTCTATGCGAAGCAGCTAGCGGGACTGAACGTCAAGAATATCACCGACCTGCACCGGACAGCTCTGACCGAGGCATTCTACCACGGGCGGCAGGCGAAGAGCGCCGCAGAGCTCTGGACCTGGTTTGAGGCCGCACTTACCGTTTTCGACGCGGCCGGCCAGTACCGACTGCTCACACCACTTCTCCAAGACGTGGTCCAATCGCTGGAAACAGAACTCGGACCGAATCACCCAAGCGTCGCCGAATCTCTTTTCCGGCTTGCGAAGGTGTTCTCCGAACAGGGCGAGTATGACGAAGCCGAGCCGCTGTACCGCCGCGCGCTCGCGATATTTGAGAGAGAGCACGGACCCGAGCATGAGACCGTTTGCGGCTGCCTGGTTTGGCTTGCGAGGACACTGAGAAACCGGGGGAGACACGACGAAGCCGAAGTCCTGTGCCGGCGTGCGCTCGGGGTAATGGAACAGCCGGGCAGGGCCGCGGCTCTGCAATTGGATGCGGTCAACAATCTAGCCTCCGTCCTGATTGAAGAAGAAAAGTACAACGAGGCAGAGGAGTTTGCTCGTCGGGCACTGACGATCAGCGAGAAGGAACTGGGGCCGGACCATAGTGATACGTCCGATAGCCTGAATACCCTTGCTGTCCTGTTCATGATGCAGCGCCGCTACGCCGAATCCGAGTCGCTCCTCCGCCGTGCGCTGGCCAACTTGGAGAAAAATCTGGGGACGAATCACCCCCTCGTCATGATCACGATGGACAACTTGGGGATGGTCCTCCATCATCTCTGCCGGTATACAGAAGCTGAGTCGCTGCACCGGCGGGCGTTGAGGATCAGCGAGGAGACCCTGGGGCCGGGTCACCCGGACACGGCGCTGGTCATGAACCAACTCGGCACCGTTCTCAGAGAGCAGGGCCGGTATGCTGAGGCCGAGCCGCTACTTCGGCGGGCTTTGGCGGTGTTCCAAAAGAAGGCGGGGCCGGACCACCCTTACACCATCAGGATGACCAGCAATCTGATCGGTTTGCTTACTAAGCGCGGCAACTATGCCGAGGCCGAGCCAATGGTCCTGAGCGCAATCGCGACCCATGAGAAGAAGCTCGGACCGGACCATCCGCAGACCGCGCACGCGCTGCACGCGGCTGGCCTCCTGTACAGGGACCAGGGCCGATATGCCGAGGCGGAAACCTACCTTCGCCGCAGTCTGGAAATCAGAACCCGAGTAAACGGTCCGGAACATCCGGACACGTTGACGTCCCTGGATTCATTGGGGACGCTTGAAGACCGGCGGGGCAGATACGCCGAAGCGGAGTCGCTCTATCGGGATGCCCTGGAGAAGCGAGAGCGAGTCCTGGGCCCGGAACACCCTGGCGTCGCCAGTAACGCCAATCGGCTTGCCGGCCTCTGTTGCCGCGATGGTCGGTATGCCGAAGCCGAGGCCCTCTACCGCCGGGCGCTGGCGATTCGCGAGAAGATCTTCGGGCTGGACCATCCCTTCACGGCAGAGACGCTTGAGGGGTTGGCCAATGTCTGCGAACAGACCGGCCGGACCGCCGAGGCACGGGAGCTTGCGGCTCGCGCCAAGGCAATCCGCGATCAGAACGCGAAGGCCTGAAGCATGCCGCTGGAACCCACGCACACACCAAAAGGCGACCGCCCGGCCGCCGAGCGGCAGTTGGCCTCAGCGGCCCCTGTCCGCCAGTTCGTCGACCGCGAGGAGTTCATCGCCCCGGTTCATGCCGCACTCCAAGAGCCCCAGCGCACCAAACCCCTCTTGCTCGTCTACTACGGTGGTGCTGGTATCGGGAAATCCAGGTTGCGCCGGGAACTGACCAAGCAAATGGCCGGCGACCACAAAGTCCTGACCGCTGTCCTTGATTTCGACATCCCAAGCTATCGGCAACCTGAAACTGCACTCTTCGCTCTCCGCAAGGCAGTCAGCGAAAGCTACCTTGTCAGATTCCCCAGCTTCGACCTCGCCTGCGCGGTCTACTGGCAGAAGACCCATCCCGACACGGCTATCGCCGCATCGGGAAGCCCGAAGGCCGAAACCCGAATGACGAATGACGTCACAGATCTCATGTTGGAGCCAGGCTCGCTTCTGTCCCAACTGCCCGATGACACCGGCAAGCTGCCGCTGATTGGCCTTGTTCCGAGGATTTCCTCGCTCGTATCTGCGTCACTTGACCCCTCGAATCCTCAACCCCTTGACCCCTTCTATTCCGAGTGGTGGGAGCGGCGCGGCGAGCGTGAGCTTGAAGACCTGCCCCAGATGGAACCCGGGGCGATTGTCGAGCGCCTGCCGATGTTCTGGGCCGCGGACTTGAAGGACTATCTGAGGTCAGGGAGTAGGGAGTCGGGAATAGGGAGTAGTAGGACCAGCAACGACTCTCCACTCTCCACTCCCCATTCACGATCTGCCGTTCTCTTCATCGACACCTACGAAGGGCTATGGGAGACGGGCAGTACCGAAGCCGACTTCTTCAAGCGGGACGAATGGGTGAGAGAATTGGTGAAGCAGTTGCCGGAGGTGTTGTGGGTAATCTGCGGCCGGCAGAAGCTACGCTGGGAAGAAGTGGAGACGGACTGGGGCAAGGCCCTGAGTCAGCATCAACTGGGTGCCCTGCCTGATAGGTCTGCCCGACGGTTCCTTGAGTCCTGCGATATCACCAACGGGCAGATTCAGGATGCGATAGTCAAGGGCAGCCAGGGAGTGCCGCATTACCTGGACCTTGCTGTTGATGCGGTGCAAAGTGCAAGATACAAGGTGCAAGATGCAGAGTTCAGAGGAGACAGTCCAAAGGAACTGGTCGCGCAGTTCACGCGGCAATTGGGCCAGCCGGAGGTTGAGACCCTGAACGTCCTGTCTGCGACCCGGTTCTGGTACTATGGGCTGTTTGAGAACCTCATGACGAAGTATCAGACCGGGTATCCCCTGACCGCTTATGACGACCTTTCCCGGTTCTCGTTCGTCAGCGAGGGTGCGGCACCCGGGACCCGGACGATGCATCAGTTGATGCGCGAGGCGCTGCAGGAGAGTCAGTCACCGGAGCTGCGCAAGCGGGTGCACCTGTTTCTGCACGAACTCTACGCGAAGCAATTAGAGGGATTGGATGTCAGGAGCATCACCGAGAGGCACCGAACGGCTCTAGCCGAGGCCTTCTACCATGGGCGGCAGGCGAAGAGCGCCGAGGAACTCTGGACTTGGTTTGAGCCAGCCTCTGGCGTCTTCGGGAAAGCCCACCAGGACAGACTGCTCGCACCTCTCTTCCGTGAGGTGACACAGGCACTCGAAACCGAACTCGGCCCGGATCACCTAGACACCGCGGCGGCTCTCTTCGAACTAGCTACGAGTCACATGTGCTTGGGCGAATACAACGAGGCTGAACCACTGCTCCGACGCGCTCTGGCGATCAGAGAAAAAACGCTGGGGCCGGTCCATCCGGAAACTGCGAACGCGCTGGAGAAACTGGCCCTTCTGTCGGAGACACAGGGCAGGTACGCTGAGGCTGAGCCGCTGTACCAGCGTGCACTGGCTACCTACGAAGAGACGCTTGGCCCCGATAACTACAATGTTGCCCTCACGCTGGACAATCTGGCGACTCTGCTGGTGGGTGAGGGCAGGTACGCCGACGCCGAACTGCTGCGCCGGCGGTCGCTGGCCATCACAGAGAAGGTGCTGGGACCTGAGCATTCCGAAACCTCTCGGGTCGTGGGCAACCTCGCCGTGTTACTGCGGGATCTGGGCAGGTATGCCGAGGCCGAGCCGCTGGCCCGGCGCTCGCTGGCAATTGTGGAAAAGACGCTGGGACCGGAACATCCCTCCATGGCCTACAGCCTCCACGCTTTAGGCAGGGTGCTCGCGCAGCAGAGCAGATACGCGGAGGCCGAACCGCTGCTTCAACGTGCGCTGGCCATCTTGGAGAAAGGACTGGGCCCTGAACACGATGCCGTGGCGATGGGCCTGGACAGCCTGGGCATCCTGATGGAGGAGCAGCGTAGATACGCCGAGGCCGAGCCGCTCTACCGGCGGGCATTGGCCGTCAGGGAGAAGACGCTGGGACCGGAGCACCCTGAGGTGGCCGTCACTCTCAACAACCTGAGCATGGTGCTACTGACCTTCTCATAAATAGCTTGACAAGAAGGGAGGAGTATGGTATAATTCCGCATGAGCAGACTGATGATCAGACGAGACTTTGCTGCACTGGAGATGAGGCGACGCGCAGGCGTCGCTTTGCTCAAAAAGGGGGC
>JAPLUO010000276.1 GCA_026397595.1 Caldifarciminota bacterium | reverse complement strand
GCAGATTGCCGGCGGTCTGTACACTCTCTTCGGCGACGACCGGACGCGATTTGGGAGTGCGATGGCGGTACAGAGCTTTGTGGGCACTGCGCCGAGGACGATCCAGAGCGGTAAGATGCGCGTGGTCTGCTTCCGTTTTGGCTGCAACGGGTTCTACCGTACCCAGGCGCAGCAACTGGCGTTGAGTGCGTTGCGGATGTCGGCCTGGGCGAAACGGTACTACCGGGGCAAGCGTGCCGAAGGCAAGCGCCATCAGCATGCCCTGCGTTGTCTTGCTAACCTGCTGATGAAGATAGCGTTTGCCATCTGGCGCGACCAAACCGTGTACGACGAGAACCGCCATCTCGCCCAAATCATGCGCCACCAGATGAGGCAGAAATCAAGCATGGCTTGACATAGTGAGTCTTGGCGTCTTGGCTGTTCTATTCCGACTTCGGGCGTGACGCGGCTCGGGGGCCGGGCAGCCTAGCGGTTCAGGACGACTTTCAGGGGCGCGGCCGCAGCGCCGGAAACCTGCACAAGATACACGCCCTCGGGCAGCCTTGTGCCGGAGCTCCCGGCGCCGTCCCATGTCAGTTTGCCGGATGCCGGGACTCGCGCCCGCCAGACCAGCGCGCCCGCGGTCGAGTATATCCGTACCTCTGCCGCGCCGGCCGGCATGACGGTCAGGTTCACCTCACGCGAGAACGGGTTCGGCGCAGCCTGAAGCGTCTGGCGTCGAGCATCCAGCGTCAAGCCTTCGGCAACACCCACCGATTCGGGCTTCACGATGATGTCGCAGATGATGGTGTCGCCGGACTGTCTGATGTTCCGTACGCACACGCCGGTAGAGTGATTGAGACGGTCCTTACTCGATGGCTTGGTTGTGGAGTCGAACGCGACCCGGTTCCAGTTGCCCGGGAGTACGTCGGACGTGTCGCCCATCTCCGGGTGATAGACGTGCGGGTCGGGGCGGTAGCCGAAGCCGCTGTCGAGGTGAGAGGTCGAGTCTTCCTCAAGGTCAACGTAGTTCCACATGCTGTGCTGGGCCGGGTCGATGTGCCAGATGGCGAGGCCGGCACCGGGCAGCGGCTTGTCGAATCCTCTGTGCTGACGGTTCTCCAAATAGAAGCAGGTGTCGCGGTTCGTGCCGTTGCGCCATGCCTTGTAGACGACCGGCTCATCCTCAATCGGCGGGATGTGGACGTTGTACAGGTTGGTCGTTACCACCGAGGGCGTGACGAACCCCGCCTCGTTCAGGCACCATGCGTCCGGGTGGGACGGGCTCCAAGGCATGTTGCCGCCCGCGCCCCACGCGCCGTAGGACATCAAGCTCCAGTAGCCGGGACCCCAGTCGTAGCGGCCGCCGTCATACAGGTCGGGCAGGCCGACAAGGTGGCCCATCTCATGGCACATCACCGCGATGCAGCACATTGTCGTTTCGCGGGCCTCGGTGACCATGGCGAACTCGGGCACGTTGGTGACGCCGTCGATAATCACACCATCGTTGGTCTGGTAGTCGAACCAAGGGATGGCGTGGGACCACAGGCAGTTGACGTCGCCGTTGTCCGAACCGTCGGCCCCGGCATGGACCATGAAGCACGCCGGGATGTGGCCGTCATGGTTCAGGTCGAACTGGCTGAAGTCAACGTAGGCGTCAACCTGTTCCATGTTCTCTTCGGCGAGCTGGCCGCCGGTCCCGAGCAGGTACTGGCCGTCGTAGTAGTCTGCATAGTTGTGGGTGGACATGAACCACCGGCCGCCGCCGATTCCTCCGCGCACGTGATAGTCGCCGTAGGAGCACTCCAGCCAGTAATCGTTCAGGCTGCCCGCGCGATAGGGAAGACCGTTGTACACCCCGGTCGAGTAGAGCATTGAGTCGAACCGGGCCGGAGACCGCTCGACGGTGTCGGCGCGGTTGTCCGGGAACTGCATAAGAATCGTTACGGTCTCGAGGTCGCTATATCCCCTGAGCAGATTGGGCCCGGCGACTTCGACTCCGGACGGGTAGACTGGCAACGGACTGTTCGTGCCTTCGCGCACGCCGGGCCGCGGCGGCATGGCAAGAGCGACGGCGGACAGGACAAGTATCGAAGCGATGGTTCGCATGATTTCTCCTTATGGACTGCAGGAACTGACAATACACGAAAGCGGAGCGGCGGTCAAATGGTCATGGACAACCTCGAGATCAGTCTTACTGTCGGGCAGCGGCCGCTGGGACCAGGGCACAAGTCATAACTCGGAAGGCAGAGTGCGGAAGTCCGCTTCAACTTCTGACTTCTGACGTCTAGCATCTGACATCTGACTTCGTTCGTCCCGCCGCCCCGCTTCCTTGACTTGCGTCCAACATCTCCTATAATCGGCATCCGTGCCCCTGTAGCTCAGGTGGATAGAGCGACGGTTTCCTAAGCCGTAGGTCAGGCGTTCGAATCGCCTCAGGGGTAAAATGAAAAGGACATCATGCGCTTTAAAGGCAAGCACCGGGTCAGCAAGCGGGACTTGAAGGAAGACCGGTTCCAGGTATTCGTCGAGAAGTCGCTCGAGTTCTACTACCACGACCGGCAGAGAGTCTGGATTGGCGCGGCAGCGGCGGTGGCCGTCATCATCATCGCCATCCTGTTGCTGCAGAACCGGAGCACCGGGGCGAATTCCCAGGCAGAGGTCGCCTTCACCCAGGCCATCGGTATCTACTCGAGTAACAACCTCCAGCAGGCCGAGCCTGCTTTCAAGGAAGTCGCCGCCCGTTACGGCCGCGATTTCGTCGGGGCCAAGGCGCACTTTTATCTTGGGAACATCTACTTCAACACCAACCGGGCAGCCGAGGCGAAGAAGGAATTCGAGATCTTTCTCGGCCGCGTAAAGAATGACCCGCTCCTGAGTCCGGCCGCGCAACTCGGCATCGGGAACTGCGAAGAGCAGGCGGGCGACAACCTGGCCGCGGCCAAGTCCTACGAAGCGGTCCGGAGCCGGTGGCCCAAGTCGCCGCTCGTCTATGACGCCATGATGGCGGCGGGCCGGACCTATCGCAACGCCAACGCGTACGACAAGGCCAAAGCCGTGTATGAGGAACTGCTCAAAGGCAAGCCGGAAGGTGACAAAGGCGAAGAAGTCAAGGTGGAACTCGCCCGCTTGCAGGCCCTGCAGGGCAAGTTCAAGTAAACTAAACGCCCTGCCTGTGCGGGGCCGCACGCAGACAGAGCCGCCTGACCGGAGCCGGACAAAGGTCCGCCCCCACGGGCGGCGTTGCCTTTCTACCCCGCCGGCGGTTTGACAGAGGAGTTAGTCAGACGCGGGGATACGGTCTACGGCCTACGGCTCACGGCTTGCGCTGATGGCAGGGCGGTCATCCGCGCGTCGGTCAGGCGTCCGGCGAAGTCCGGGCCTGCGCTATTGCCTGTTCTAGTCTCACAGAATCGGCACTTGCTCCAGCAACACGCGGTCACGTATGACCGGCTTGACCGCGTCGTACTCCACGACGTCAACCCGCCGGCCAAGGGCCTCTTCGAGCTCCTGCTTCAGGCCGATGACGTCGAGCAGGCTCTGTTCGCCGTCCAGTTCCACCAGGAAATCAACGTCGCTTCCCGTCTTGTCCTCGCCGCGCACCGTGTCGTCAGTGCGCCCGGCCAAGTCAAATCCGGGCCGCGACAATTTGACAATGGGTGTTTGCAGCTTACCATGATACCAATGAGACGATGAAATCCGCCGCGTGCCCGCGGCGCGGGACATGGCCGAAACTCCCCTGGAGTTCCGGGTCGTGTTCCAAGTCGGCTATGGAGGTTGAATCGGAATCTGGGAGGAGCAAGATGCGGAAGATGCAGATAGTCGTGGTGTTCGCAGTCCTGGTTGCCGCGGCAGTGGCGCAGGACTCGCTCAACTGCCGGGGAAAGGGCAGTTGGCCGTTCGGGCGGCCGTATGCGGTTGCCCATGATGCGAGCCGCAACCTGGCCTTCTGCGGGGCAGGCGGCGGTGTGTATGTGCTTGACGTGTCAAACCCGGCCGCGCCGCAGAAGCTCTCCGATGCGATACATATGCGCGGATTAGTCGATGGTCTCTACTATCAGGCGAACCGGCTGTACGTCGCCGCAGAACAGGCGGGTCTTGAGGTCTGGGACGTGACAGACCCTCAGGCACCGGCAAGGCTCGGGTACTGCGCCACGCCGGATGAGGCCCGTGGCGTGGCCGTGGCCGGGGACTATGCTTATGTCGCGGACGGCGGTGCCGGCCTGCGGGTCATATCAATCTCAGACCCGGCCCACCCGAGCGAAGTCGGGTACTATCAGACGCCGGGCTATGCCAGAGGCGTAGCCGTGGCCGGGAACTATGTCTACGTCGCGGACTTCACTGCCGGTCTGCGGGTCATATCGGTCGCTGACCCGGCGCATCCGACCGAGGTCGGGTACTGCGATACACCAGACGATGCCTATGGCGTAGCCGTGGCCGGGAACTATGTCTACGTCGCGGACTTCACTGCCGGTCTGCGGGTCATATCGGTCGCTGACCCGACGCATCCGAGTGAA
>JAPLUO010000053.1 GCA_026397595.1 Caldifarciminota bacterium | reverse complement strand
GCCACGGTTGTCGGTCTACCGTCTTCCGCCCTACGCTCCGGAACTTAATCCCGACGAAGGCGTCTGGCTACACCTCAAGTGCCATGCGCTGAAGGGCTATTGCCCACTTGACCTGAACCAACTGGTCAACAAGATCCACCGGGCGACCAAGAACCTACGTCGGCGCCCGGCACTGATCCAATCGTTCTTCGATCAGACCCCTCTCTCTTTTTGACATCTGGTCAAGCTATTTAGGAGACTATCAGTAAGTGATCAGGGCAAGTACTCCGAGGCCGAGTCTTCGGCACGGCGTGCGGTGGCTATCTGGGAGAAGACACTCGGACCAGAACATCCTAATCTGTCCTGCGGCCTCGACACCTTGAGCACTGCGCTCAGGGAGCAGCGCAGATACGCTGAGGCCGAGCCCCTGCTTTGGCGCGCATTGGCAATAGTAGAGAAGGCGTTCGGACCAGAGCATCCTGCGGTGGCCGACATGCTGAACAACTTGGCCGGGCTGCACGTGAAGCTAGGTAGGTACGCCGAGGCCGAACCGCTGGCGCGGCGGGCCCTAGCGATCCGGGAAGCGAAGCTCGGACCCAATCACCCTGACGTGGCGAAGACGCTGGGAATTCTAGTCCAAGTCTGCGAACAGACAGGCAGGACTGCCGAGGCGCAGGAACTGACCGAGCGTGCCAAGCGCATCCGCGCGCAAGCTGAACCCGCACCCGACAACCCACAGCAACGAGCTTAGGGCCTTGCCTCAGCGCCCGCACACCCAGCAAGGCGCGCCACGCACAAGACAAGATCCCGCCACCAGTCAGCAATTGCCTCCAGTCTATATGTAGCGGTCAGGCACGGCCGGAACCACAATTCTGCCGTACAGGGTACGGAGGACGGACCGCCCCCCGGTCTGCTTTCAAGCGAGGTTTTGAACGAGCTTTGAACGGAGCTTTTGACTGAGCTTTTTCGCGAGCTTTGAAACAAGCTTTGAAGCAAGCTGTTTCGCGAGCTTTGCCGCGAGCTTTGAAGTGAGCTTTGCGATGAGCTTTTGAACGAGCTTTGAATCGTGCTTTGAACGGTGCTTTGAAATGAGCTTTCAAACGAGCTCTTGAACGAGCTTTCGAATGAGCTTTGCGATGAGCTTTCCGGCGAGCTTTCATCGCAGCTTTGAGGGATGCTTTGCAGCTCCCGAGTGACCCAGACAAGAGAGACCATCTCACTTCGTTCAGGGCGGCTCAGCGCCGGTTTCCAGTTGCCAGTGTCCAGTGGCGGACGGCAGGACGCAGGCGGCGAGTGACAACGGGAACAAGTCGGGGCACCTCCCAATTTCGTGCGTACCAGGCGTGGCGAGCCTACGGCTGACAGCTAGCGGCTTACGGCCAGCGCGGCTTCGCCGGGAGTTCCCAGTGACCAGGGACCCGACGAGACCCTTCCGTCAGCGTCGGGCGACTCGGAGTCGGTTTGCAGGTTGCAGTTCGCGAGGATCGAGCGGACCGGTGGCGAATCGTGCTCACCGGGACCGCTTCCCTTGACCTCCTCTTTCGGGTATAATCAGTGTGTTCGGTAGTGTTCGGTAGTGACTTGACAACCGACCGCAGTGCTATACGATTCTGTAGATTCTAACTAGCCGCAGGCTGGAATAGGAGTTGATCATGCCCGAAAAGAAGAACGACGAGTCGACGGTTATCCGCGCGGGTAGCTGGGTCGCGCACGAGAGTAATCAACCCGACAAGGTCGTGGCGGTCGCGGCCACCTACGGGGCTGTGATTCAGAAGCTCGAGGCCGCCGGCAAGACCGACAGTGTCGTTCTCTTCCAGGTTCCGCCGAGGAACTGCGCCCTTATCCTCTAGGAGTCTGTCGGAGAACCCATTGACAGAGCTACGACGCTACAACCCATTGCGGTACTGCGCGAGGCCGATGTCAACGGGTGGTGGTTGCGTGTGCAGAATAGCCGGTACTCCGACACACTCCTAGCGGCGCGTGCCCGAGATAAGAATCCCGTATCACTCCCGGATGGCGCCCGTTGCGCCGGGTGCCACGCAGATGCGGGCGGTGTATTACCCATGGGTACCGGTTCGGGTCCGCCGCGATGGACACACGACGCCGCGGATGCTGCTGCTGCTCGACTCCGGTGCGGATTTCTGCGTGCTGAAGTCCGAGATCGGGGTCACGCTGGGCATCACGGACATTCGGGCCGGAGAACCATGCCAGTTGCGCGGTCTTGGCCGCGCAACGGTCGATTCATGGTTCCACGATGTTGAGCTGGAGTTCGAGGGTCGGGTCTTCGCATCGCGTTTTGCCCTCACCAATGACCCACTTCCCCTTCCCGGCATGCTTGGCAGAAAGGGTTTCTTCGACCAGTTCAAGTCGGTTTCCTTCGACGAAAACAACCGGGTCGTCACACTCAAGTACTGACGTTCGCCAGTCGCCCGCGAATCATTCAAGAAGTCGGGACACTCCCCAATTAGCTGCGTATCAGGCGAGAATCCGGAGTCTGTAACCGGATTGGGCGCGGCGCGGATAGTCCTCGCGAACTCGGCTGGTGCGACAGCCTACGGCTCACAGCTTGGCCGCTTGGTTGACGCGAGGACCGTGCGGTGCTATGATACGTCGGTGTCATGAAGAGAGAACGAGTTGCCCGTTTGACCGGCAAGCCCGGAAACTGGGTCGCGGTCGAGCTTAGGACCCGCAGGGTCGTGGCCGAAGCGACGACGCTGAAGGCCGTTGCCAGAATCGTCGCACGGAAGCGTCTGAAGCGTACGAGTTTCACCCGCGTGCCCAGTCCGGACTGTGCCCTCATCCTCGAAGAGAACCGTCACCGCCGTGACGGTCCTCTCGTTTCCATTTCAGGAAGTCCGGGTCGCCCGCTGTTCGCGCCGCGGCTTGACAGGGATTGAGCTGCGGCTAATCTTTAGTGGTGATTCGTCGGTCATTGTTTGCGTTTGGCCTCGCGGTGCTGCTGGTGGCACCGCTGTCGGCGCTGGGCCGGGCGGATAGTCTGCCCGGGCCGGTTTACCACGCCTATTCGTTCGAGCAGCTTTCCAACAGCCGGCATTCGGTTCACACCGGTTTCGATGATTCTCTGCCCCAACAGGTAATGGCCAACGTACTCTGGGCGATGAGCCGGGCGCCGCGCGCGGGCAGCGAATACCGCGAGTTCTACGTGGCGACCCCGGACAATGTCTATCGCTACGACCCGTCGAGTTTCCGCCTGACCGTGCACCGGGCCGGTGACTTTCGCTACAACTCGGGCTCGGCGTTTGAGGTGGGCGTCGCCGCCGGCCGGCCCGAAGCCGCGGGCATGGCCATCCAGGCCGGGCTTCTGGCCGGGGCCGCGTTCAGGGACGAAGGACCAGGGACGATGGACGATGGACGAAGGGTGGTGAGTTGCCCGATGCAGTGGGCCGCCGACCATGCCGACGGCGACTGGAAGCCGAACCATCCAATTCAGATGGTCGACGTATTCGGCCGTGCCGCCTCCGAACCGCTGGACACGCTTTGCGCGGCCCGGTCGTCGGATTCGAGCCTGCCCCTTCCCCACGTCGTCGGACCGGACACTTTTGAGGCGGTGGTTGCGGGCCTGCGTCAGGATTCGTCGTTCAGCCCGGTCGGGCTGTCCATCGAGAACGTGTCGCAGCTCTGCTGGGCAGCGTATGGCGTAACCCCGCATCTAACCTACAACCGCCGGCAGGGCGTGACCGTGCCGACCGCAGCCGCGAACTATTATCTCACCGGCAAGATTTACGTGGTCGACGAGGATGGGGTTGAGCGGTATCACAACCGGCTGCCCCCGGGCACCGACCTGGCAACTCGCGACCACCGGCTGGAGCGGATGGCGGCGGGCGACCGCCGGCCGCAACTGAGAGAGGCGTCGTCCCGGATTCCCGGAAGCGCGCCGGCCTATTTCGTGGTCTGCGTCCCGGACACGGCTGCCGACCAGGTGATGATGGAGGCGGGGTTCGCCGGGTTCCAGTTGCTGGCGCAGGCGCGGGCGCTCGGGCTTTCCGGGTTCCTGGTCGTTCCGCTGGACCGGAGCGAACGGAGAGCCATCGCCGTAGCGCTGTCTTTGCCCACCGGCCATGTCCCGGCCCTGGTGTTCGCATGTGGCGAGGCCGCAGCCGGTACCGCGGCGAGCGCAACAGACAGCGGCGTGGTCAGAATCGTCCGGGCCCAGCCGGCAATCCGTAACGGCCAGTTGCGGCTCGAGTACCTGCTGAGCCGGGCCGGCGAGGTGCGAGTCGAGGTGTTTGACATGCTGGGCCGGCCGGTGCGGCTGCTTTTGGATGAGCAACAGTCGTCAGGGTATCATGCCGCGACCTGGGACGGCACCGGCGAGTCCGGAGTGAGGCTGAAGCGCGGCACGTATCTGGTCGTTGTCGTTTCCGGCGGGACCGTCGCAAAGCACAAAGTCACACTGGGCTGAGAGCCCAAGCCCCAAGCCCTAAACTCCAAACTCTAAACTCTAAACTCCAAATCCCGGTCCCTGACCCCTGGCCCCCACCTCGTCCCCTGGAACCGACATTGACGCAACCACAGAGAACGCAGAGTGGGTGAAGCCGTATTCCGGCCCGTACCTCAGTTGGCTCTGTGCGCTCTGTGGTTCAATATCGGATTCAGGGTCGTCGCGCGTTCTTGACGCTCCGGATTCCCGGCTGTAGGCTTCAGGTCGAGGAGATCATTACCGAACGACTGCTGCTCATGAGAGAGGCACCCTGATGCCGGGGCCTGATAAGCTCGGCGTGCTGGTGTGCGAGCGGCTGCGCCCGGCCGCGGCTGAGTTCGTTGCGGCGACGCGGCTGGACGACGTCCGGCTGATATCCTTTCCCGGTGACTGTCCCAATCAACATCACGACTGGCAGGAGTTGGAGCGGGCCGCAGCGACGGCCGGCGGCGAATGCCGGCAATTCCACGTACTCGCCGGGAAGTGCGTCCCCGACTCGACACCCGTAGAGATTGCCGGGCGGCAACTGGTCGTCGTGCGCCGGTGCAAGGGTCTGCCCGGCGCGCTGACCGAAGCCGGACGCGAGCGACTCGGGCTGTTGATTGACAAGACCGTGCTGGAATGGCGGCTGGATTACCAGCGGACGCGGCTGAACGCGATCCTCGCCAGCGCCTATCGGCGATTGACCGACTTCAGCATGGTGCAGGAGCTCGTCAGCGGTCTGGCCGAGACCCTGGCCGAGGAGAAGGTAGTCGAGAAGGTATTTGACCTGTTCACGACGATGCTGGCACCGGCAACCATGGCCTTCGTGGCACTGGAAGACGGAAAGCCGCAACGGGTGTGGTCGAGGCCGCCGGGGTTCGGCGAATCCGAGGAAGTGAAACAGCGGCTCGCCTCGTTCCGCCGGTACTACGCCTGGACCGAAAGCGGGGCCGGGTTCACGCTGAGCCTGCGGCATCGGACGAAGTCGCTGGGAGTACTGGAGGTGGAGGGAGTTTCCCTCTCCGAGTACCGGGACCACTACCTGGACATGGCGCTCGTCGTTGCCCGGGCGAGCGGCCTCGCCATCTCCAACGCCCGGCTGTACCGAGAGCTGAGGGGACCTACCCGGGCCTACCTGGAGTTCGCCGAGGACCTGCAGGACGCGCTAACCGCGCGGAAGCGGGCCGAGGAGCGGCAGGCGCAGTTGCTGAAGCAGGTCGAAGCGGCGAACGAGGAGCTGTCCGAGTTCGCCCACGTCGTCTCGCACGATCTGAAAGCGCCGCTGCGGGCGATCGACTCGCTGGCGAAGTGGCTGGCATCCGACTACCGGGACAAGTTCGACGATGCCGGCCGGGACCAGCTCGACCTGCTGCTGGGCCGCGTGAAGCGGATGCACGACCTGATTGACGGCATTCTGGAGTATTCGCGCGCGGGCCGGATTCGCGAACAAGTGGTCGAGGTCAACCTTGCCGAGGTGGTGCCGGAAGTGATTGACCTTCTGGCGCCGCCGCCGCACATCCGGGTGACGGTGGAGAGCCCGCTGCCCAAAGTCGTCATCGAACGGACCCGCATCATGCAGGTGTTCCAGAACCTGCTCTCCAACGCGAT
>JAPLUO010000090.1 GCA_026397595.1 Caldifarciminota bacterium | reverse complement strand
GCAGTCCCTGAATCCGGGTGATGCAGCAGCGCCTCGCAAACCAGCCACAACTTGTGCCCCGAAAGCCCACGCCCGAACCACTTCATCACTAGGCGTTTCGTTTCCGGTGAGAAGTCCGGGCCGCGCGAGTGGCGCAGGCACACGTCAAGCTCGCGGGCAAAGGTGAGGTAAAACGGCCTATCATCGTCGCTTACCCCTGCCGCCTCGACCGCCCGGACAATCCGTGTCTCGTGCGGGCTCTCGTGTTCCGGCTCCTGCTTCTTCCTGCGTTCCATCGTACACCTTCTTACATCCTGTCCTTTCACTAGGCCACTTGACCACTGGACCTCTAGGCCACTGGTTCTCTTGCCCACTCGACCACATGCTCGTTCTCTCTGTTCCACGCCTACTGGTACGCTGTTCGGCGGAAAAAGGTGCAGGTTTTCAGGGGTCCCCCACCCTACCCCGAGCCATAGGGACGACTATCCTCCCCATAGTCCTGTCCATAATCCTCCTCACCGTCCTCAGGATAATCCTCTGCATCATCCTCCCCGCTATCCTCACCATCATCCTGACCATTCTCCTCCCCATTATCCTCCCCATAGTCCTGTCCGTCATCCTCTCCGTAATCCTCCCCGCAATCCCGACCATCATCCTCCCCATCGTCCTCTCCATCATTCTCCCCATTATCCCCAAGACTATCCTCTCCATTGTCCCCTCCGCCATCCCGTCCGCTATCCTCTCTATCGTTCTCCCCGTAGACATCACCACCTCACCATTGGCGACAATGCAGCGCTGAACCCGCAACCTCCGCCTAGACCGACGAACGGCCGTTGTGAATTCCGCGACCGCTGCCGCGTACCCGCTACCGCCGCCCGCGCACATCTGCCGCGCAGCAGTACAAGAACAGGCTGCCCGCGTTTCCGCGGGCAGCCTTGGGGTGGGAGGGTCAGGAGGTCATTCGGTTAGGACAAGTTTCCTGCTTATTCTCTTGCTGCCATTGTCCAGCGTGCAGAAGTAGATACCATTGGCCAACCGCCGACCTCGGGCGTCGGCGCCATTCCAGACGCTGGTGTACGCGCCCGGCTTGGTCCTGCCGTCAGCCAGCACTTTCACCATTTGCCCCGCAGCGTTGTAGAGGCGGAGCGACACGTCGGCCTCAACCGGCACCGTCCAGCGTATCGTCACTCGGTCCGTGGCCGGGTTTGGTTTGGCCTTGTCCAGAGCGAAGACGCCGAGGCTTGCGCTCTGCGACCCGTCTACATGGGGCTTGCGGAACTTGGACAGGTAGACTCCCGCGCCGTGCTTGCGCCTGCCTCCGCCAAAGAGCAAATTCTCTGGGTCCCAGGCTTCCCGCTCGTACACTGCCGTTGATAGTTGGGTATTCGGGTTATAGAGAGCGTCCGGGTTGTCTCTTATGGCCAGGCTGTCCGTCACGGCGGTGTATCCGCCGTTCTGCGCGTCAACGCAGACTATCTGGCTCGTGATCCCGGTCCAGCGCACCGCGAACACGCTCCGGTTGTCCTGGCCGTAGTCCGGTTCCATGATGTCGCTCGTTCCGCTGGTGAGCCAGGACTCGCTGCCGAGCCAGATCGGTATCTTGACGATTTGCGTGTTGCAGGAATCGTCCAGGGCTTCCGCGACCACACCGGCGCCGTTCCATGACGGGTTGGGCCGGTCGTGGTCGGTCTGGAAGTTGGAGACGACCGTGGTCTGATGCGTGGATACGTTGACCTTCGCCACGACGTCATAGCCGTCATTCGGGCTCAACATGCACACGATCTCGTTCACGTTGAGGTAGCTCGGTAGTAAGTGGTCGCTGTTGCCAGAGGTCAACTGCTCTTCGGTCCCGCCAAAGGCCGGCACGCGCCAGACCTGGGTGTAGCCACTGTCATCGTCGCGCTCGTAGCAGAGCCACTGCCCGTTCGGACTCCATTCCGGGGAGCAGTGGTCCTCGGCCGCGGTCGTACTCTGCCAGTCCTGGCCTAAGGTGGCGACACTGCCTGAAGCCCCCGGCCCGGCCGAAATCGCGCTTCTGTTTTCCACTGCGGATTTCGAGCTCAGAATTCCGAGACGAGCGTTTGGTGCATTGTCTCCATTTGGGGACACTACGGTTGCCGCGCTCGACAAGTCGGCGCTGCCAACCGACTCCTCAGAGGCCCCATCCATGCCGCCTCCGCCTCCCCCGCCGGACGCCGAAGTCACGCAGAGTTGGTAGAAGCCGGAAACGGTATCGTCCAACTGGAATGCTATGTACTGGCCGCTGGGACTGTAGACCGGTTCCTCGCAGTCCTCATCCATGTCGACTACTCTCTGCTCCGGGATGGGCAATCCATAGTGGCACTGATAGATCTGCTCTCGCTCGGTGAGCGTGTCGGTCTTCGAGTAGCAGACCATGGTGCCCTGCCAGTTCCAGCGGGGCTTCGATGCCTCCAGCCCGTCCGTCAGCGGCTGCTCCCCGTCGAACGTCGGGCCGCCCGAGGCGACGACCCGTCCGCCGCCGGACGCATACCGCTCGACCGCGTCGTCCCCGTCAGTCGGACCGGGCACGTAGCGCCAGAACTCGAAGCACTTGTTACCCTTGAGGGCATACACGTAGGCTGCGGTCGGATACGCGGCCAGCGCGCCGCCACGGAGTACCGCCTTGCGGCGGCCACTGTTCCCGTACAGCGGGATGTCGGCTTCCGGGACCCACGAGTCGGCAAGCGGGAGGTAGTGCCAGAACTCGGTGGTGTTGCCGCCCTTGAACGCGTAGAGATTCCCATCGAACCACGCCGCACAACTGCCGTCCTTGGCCTTCTTGTTGCCGGAACGGCCAGGAATCGGCATGGCGTGCAGGGGTGCGCTCCAGGCATTCTGGTTGATGTAGTACTTGTAGAACTCGTGGTACTTGCCCTTGAAGGCATACAGCAAGGTGTCGCTGGCAGACACAAGCCACGAACCAGCGTCCCACTTCATGTGCCAGCCAGCCGGGGCGGCGGTCAGAGCGGTCCAGCTATTGTTTGCCGGATTGTACTTGTAGAACTCGTTCCGGTAACCCTTGAGCAAGTATGCAGCGCCGCCGGCCCATGCGAGCCCGGCGCCCTGCTTGACTCTCTTGCCCGACTCACCGAACGGGACGTCCGTCTTCTGGGTCCATGTATTCATCGCAGCATCGTACTCCCAGAAGCCACGCGTGTTGTTGCCCTTGGTGAGGTAGAGCTTGCCGTTGCCGTCGGCGCACATGGTCGAACCCTTGTAGACCTGCTTGCCATCGCCGCCGAACGGTATGCTGGCCAGAGTAGCCCAAGTGTCGGCGGGCAATGCGAACTTGTAGAAGTCACCCGTCTTGTAGCCCTTAGAAGCGTAGATGGCATCCGTGCCCGCATCGTAGGCGAGACAGCCGCCATCCTTGACCGCTCTGCCGGAGGGCATTATCGGTACGTCCGCGACTTCGTGCCAGCCCCAAGCCACCGTGACCGAGCTGACAAACGTGTCATTGAGCGGGTTCTCGTCACCGCTCATGGTCGTGCGAACTTTGACGGTGTAGCAGCCGCTTTCCAGAAAGACCGGATCCAGGTCAACGGTTTCCTTGGCTCCGGCCACGAGCCCGAAGACCGACTCCAGCGAGGCGTAGTACGTCTGACGGTTCAGGGTCATGGAGCACGTGACCGCGAACGAAGCGGTGTCTTTGCCGGCATTCCAGACCTGCACCCGCGGCACAACGGTCGTACACTGTGCGTAGTACCGTTCCGGGCAGATGACCGCAGTCGGGCAGACGTCCGCCTGCAACACCGGCCGCAGGAACGGGTCGCCAAGAAGCGTCATGCCGTAGTACCAACACAGCTCTGTGGGCGTGAAGCCGCCATCGGCGATGAACTTGAACCACTCCAGGTAAGCCTGACCAATTGTCTTGCCATCTGCCATAGGCTGGTAGAACTCGCCAAACTCCAACATGCCGCCGGACTTCGTAGAACCAATAGCGCAGAGCCCGTGGCTCTTATTGAAGACGGACGTGACCCCGCCGCAGGCGAGG
>JAPLUO010000436.1 GCA_026397595.1 Caldifarciminota bacterium | reverse complement strand
TGGCTCGGCCTCGGTGTGGAGGGCGGCGCGAAGCAGGAACAACGCTATCTCGTTGGCGGCGTACGCAATGCCGCGGTCTTCGCGGCCCGGCTGTCTCGTCCAGTGTTCAAAGCCCTGCAGGTACGGACCGCCCATCTTTCTCTCGTCGCCCAGCCACACCCAGTAGCCGCGCAGCTCGCCTTCATCGCGTCTCAGTATCAGGAGGAACCGGTCGATGTTCAGCAGGCAGGCTCGGAGGCGGTCACGGGATTCAGTTTGGCGGAGCAGCCAAGGGAGTTCGTCGGCCTGGCGGGCGTCCACGGGCCGGGCAGCGAAGTAGTCGCCGAGTTGCAGGCGTAGGGCCTTGGCAGTTGCGCCATCAGGGACATACTTCTTCTCAACCGCCTGACGCAGGAAGTCATGCGCGAAGGCCAGCACGCCGTCGTGGTCCACGAGCCCGTCAGCCAGCGCGTAGCGGAACGGGGACCAGAACGCGGTCGGCAGCCGTTCCTGCCCTGCCGGTTTCAGCACCTCCAGCAGTTCCGGCTCGGTCAGGCCGCGCCTTGCAGCCCAGAGCAGGGAGAGCGCATCCTGCACCAGCCTGGGCCGGTCGCGGTTGTAGGCCTGTTCGTAACGGGTGAGTATCTTGCCGAGCAGGGCCGGGATGTCCTCGGCCTTAAGGTAGTCCGCGATCTGCTTGTCGAGCTGGTCGTGTGCACCGGTAGCCCGGAGGTCGTCGAGCAGGGTCTTGAGATAGAGCGGGTTGGCCGCTGCCTTTGCGCCCGCTATCTTCTCTGCCTGGTGTTCGGCCAGGCCTTGAGCAAAGTGCTTCAAGTATCCGGCAATCAGCCGGACTCGCTCGTCCTCTCTCAAGGGTTCGACCGTAAGCGACGGCCAGCCGCGCGGCTGGAGCGCTTCGAGTGTGTCGCCAGGCAGAGTGGAGACAATCAGACGCAGGTCAGTCGGGAGCCGGCGCGGAAGCCAGGCCAGCAATCGGCCGCGGTCCCGGTCTTCGAGCTGGTTCAGAGCGTCGAGCACGATGGTGGCACGCACGCCTTTCCGCTTGGCGTGGGCGGCGACCTGCGTCAGGTAGTCGGGGAAGGTCTTCACGATTTCCTCGGCTGTGGCGGGAATCCGTTCTTCCTCGGAGCCGAGACCGCCGGCCGCACCTTCAGACCCGCACCAGCGGATAACGGCCACCATCAGCCGCCGCATCAGGGCCAGGTGCGACGCGCTCATCGGCGAGCCGCCGATGTAGTGCTGGAAGATGAAGTCGTCCGGGTTGGCTTTGCGCCGGCGCGCGACCCAGTTGGCAAGGAGTGCGGACTTGCCGCCGCCCGACTCGCCGAGCACCACGAGGCCGCAATCGTCAGCACCGTCTTTGGCATAGCTGTCGAGCCGGTCGTAGTAGTCATCGCGGCCGACGTAGAACTCAGTGCGGCGGCTCTTGGCATAGGCCTCGTGGTCCCGCTCCTCGCGCGTCCAGACATCCGGCACCTGGCTGATTGGGAATTGGGCCTCTATCGCTGGCTTGAGGTCGGCAAGGACCAAGGCGGCGAGGGCGCGTGGGTCGGCATAGTCCTTGCGCAGGGGGATGTTCTTGGCGCGGCAGGTGGTTTCCACCTCTGCCTTGAGCGTGGCCTGGCGTCCAGCCAGTTCGGCGTTCTCCGATAGGTAGTCGGAGCCGCGTGACTGGGCATACTTCGGGTCGCGGAAGTAGAAGAAGGAGCGCGGCGCCATCTCCGGGTCTTTGAGCACACCGCGGAGGATTTCAAGCTCGGTGACACTCCGCTTGGCCACCTCGTTCTTCAGCCAACTCTCCTCGTCGAGCAGGGCCTCCGAATATGCCTCTGCGCCGGGTATCCAGCCGTAGCGTTCGCCCAGAAGGCCGATGAAGTAGGGGCGGCAGCGCTTGATTTCGGCCAGGCAGTGGCGGACGACTTCCTTGCGCTGCGCCTGCTCCTCGGTGACGCCCCATCGCAGGTCTACTTCGACGAACTCAACCGCCCGGTCGCGGCAGAGCTTCCGCAGGGCTGGCCAGACGTGGGACATCAGCTCGTTCCGGTCACCGACCATATCGCGGAAGGTGGAAGATACAAACACCCGGACAACGCGGTCTTTGGTGGAGGGTTTCAGGTTATCAGGTTGCGCGTTGTCAGACTCTTTGCTGGCCGGTTGCCGCTCGGGCCGTGACTCTGCACCTTGCTGTTGTCCTTTGCGCTTCCTAACAAACCACCGCATTGTCAGACCTCCTCAGTCCCATCGGGTAACCTGCCAAACCGCAACCTGGTAGCCTGCGAACCTGCAACCTGGAACTCCCTACCCTTTTCCCAGCTTCGCGCGGATGGAGTCGAGAATCCCCTTGACCTGCTGCGCCAGCGTTGCGTAGCCGTGCTCTGAGGCAAGCCGATACGCCTCTTCGGCGAGCGGTAGAGCCTCGCGAGGCCGGTTCAGGTTCTCGGACATCATCCAAGCCTGATTCGTCAGTGAAGTGGCCAGACCGTACTTGCTGCCGAGTTCGCGGCATATGCGCTCCTGTTCCTTATGCAGCTTCATCGCCCCGTCCAGGTCACCGCGGGCTTGGAGGACGAGCGCCTGATTGCCGAGCGAAGCCTGCAGGCCGTCTTTGTTGCCGAGTTCGCGGCATATGCGCTCCTGTTCCTTATGCAGCTTCATCGCCCCGTCCAAGTCCCCGCGAGCTCGGAGGATGAGCGCCTGACCGTTGAGCGCACGCTGCAGGCCGTCTTTGTATCCGAGTCCGCGGCAGATGCGTTCCTGTTCCCTATACAGCTTCATCGCCCCGTCTAGGTCACCGCAGTCTTGGAGGATGTCCGCCTGGCTGCCGAGTGAGTTAGACAGGCCGTCCTTGTTGCCGAGTTCGCGGCAGATGCGTTCCTGTTCCTTATGCAGCTTCATCGCCCCGTCTAGGTCGCGGCAGTCTTGGAGGATGTCCGCCTGGCCGCCGAGTGAGTTAGACAGGCCGTGCTTGTTGCCGAGTTCGCGGCAGATGCGTTCCTGTTCCTTATGCAGCTTCATCGCCTCGCCTAGGTCCCCGCGGGCCAGGAGGATGTTCGCTTGGTTACCGAGCGAGATCTGCAGACTGTCCTTGTTGCCGAGTTCACGGCAAATGCGCTCCTTTTCCTTGTGGAGCTTCATCGCTCCGTCCAGGTCCCCGTGGGCCTTGAGGATAAGCGCCTGGTGACCGAGCGAGCGATGCAGGCCGTCCTTGTTTCCCAGTTCGCGGCATATGCGCTCCTGTTCCTTGTGCAGCTTCATCGCTCCGTCTAGGTCCCCGCTGGAATAGAGGATGAGCGCCTGATTGCCGAGCGAGGCTTGCAGCCCGCCCTGGTTGCCGAGTTCGTGGCAGATGCGTTCCTGCTCTTTGTACAGCTTCATCGCCCCGTCCAGGTCGCCGCGGGAAAAGAGGATGAGCGCCTGGCCAACGAGTGAGGCCTGGTAGTTGTAGCGGTCTCCGGACTCGCGGAAATGGCCAGCTAAGAATGTCCGCAACGAGAGGGCCTCTACCGGATGGCCGGCATCAGCGAGCAGATTCCCGACGAGCCAGACCTGGCGTACGTTCGGCACCCGGTCAGGCGCATCGAGCACCGGATGATAGGCTGCGACCATCTGCAGTTGCCAGCCTGCCTCCACCCGTGCCCAGTAGGCCTTGACGTCAAACTCGTTCGCGTTCCACACCTGCTCGAAGAAGTCGAGGTCGGAAAGCAGGTCGTACAGCCGCTGCCAGGACTTCGCCTCGGCAAGCTGCCAGGGGAGTTCGTCGGTCCGGCGCGGACCGGGTTCCTGTTTCTCGAAGTAGCCGGCGAGGCGCAGGTGCGCAGCGGACTGCTGCTGCTCCTCGGGCAGGTAGCGGTTCCTCACTGCTGCGCGCAGGTGGTCGTGGAAGAAGTTGAGGAGCCCGGCCTTGCTGACCAGCGCCTGTTCGGCGGCAAGGAAGAGCCGGGACCAGTAGGCCCGCGGCAGCGGCTCGCCATCCTTGCCCAGGATGTCGAGTAGTTCGACCTCGGACAGACCACGCCGCGCGGCCCAGATTCCGGTCATCGCGTCTCTGACCAGACCGGGCCGGTCGTCTTCGTAGTCCTCCTCGTATCGGGCGAGGATAAGCTCGTACAAGGCCGGGATGTCCTTGGCCTGAAGGTAGAGCGTGATTCGGGATTCCAGCTCCTCGTGCTTCCCGAACAGGCGGAGTTCCTCAAGCAGTGCCTGCAGGAAGAGCGGGTTCGCCGCTTGCTCTGTTGCCGCGATACGGGAGGCCTGAGCTTGGCTGAGCTCCTTGCGGTACTGGGCGAGGTACTGCTTGATGAACAGTGCGCGCTCGGCGGCAGTGAACGGCTGAATGGCAAGGGTGGGCCAGTTGCGTTTCTTCAGGTCATCAAGCGGCCGGCCGGGCAGGGTCGAGAGGAAGAGCCTGACATTGGCTGGGATGACCGGCGGCAGCCAGACCAGGTCCGGCGCGCCGTCCCGGTCTTCGAGCTGGTTCAGGGCGTCGAGTATCAGGATGACCTTGCCCTTGGCTGCGGCCATATGCAGCCAGTTGGCAAAGGCCGCTCGCAGGGCATCGGGCTTGTCCGGTATCTCGTCCGCAAAGCCGAATCTCCGTTTGAACTCGCCCAGGATTCGGCGCAGCATCGCCGCCCAGTCCGAGCTGTATGGCGATGCGCCGATGAAGTGGAGTACAGACAGGTCGTCGGGATGGTCTTTGCGGTAACGCTGCGCCCAGTTGGCAAGGAGCGCAGACTTGCCCGAGCCGGAGTCACCGAGGATGACCAGCGGCGGGCCGTCGCCAGCCGCGTGTTCATCGAGCTGCTTGAAGTAATCGTCCCGGCCGATGTACACTCGGGCTCGGCTGCGGGCAAAGGCTTCGTGCAGCATCGCTTCCCGGTCCAGCGGGTCGGGCTCGGACCCGACTGGGTAGAGCACATCGATGACATCGGTCAGGTCTCTCAGTACCAGTTCACCCAGCGCTTCAGGGTCGGCGTAGTTCTCGCGCACCGGCAGGCCGCTTGAGCGGATGCGGTCTTTGAGCCTGGCTAGGTTCCCGGCTGCCTCGGGGCTCTCGGAGGCGAACTCAGAGCGGTTAGCCTCTTTGGGCAGGTGGTCGAGGTAGCTTGGGTCGCGGAAGTAGAAGAATGAGCGGCCGGCCATCTTCGGGTCGTTCAGGACCCCGTGCCAGATTTCGAGTTCGGTCAGGGAATGCTTGAGGTGTTCCTTGAGCCAGGGCTCGCGGTCAAGGAGGTCCGGCGGCAGTTCTTCGGGCAGCGAGCCGTAACGTTCCCCAAGGATGCCGATGAAGTACGGCCGGCAGCGCCGGATTTCTTCGAGGCAGATAGGCAGGACCTTGCCCTCGGCCTTCTTCTCGTCCGGCACGCCCCAGCGCAGGTCAACCTCGCCCCAAGTCACGAACCGTTCCTCGCACATCTTCCGCAACTGCGGGAAGATGCGCTTGACCAGCATGTCCCGCTCCCTGAACATGTCCCGGAACGTCGAGGAGATGAACACGCGGACGACGCGGTCTTTGGCAGAGGGTTTCAGGTCAGCAGGTTTCAGGTTAACAGGTTCTGGATTCATGACTTGTCGTAGTCGGTTTTCTGCAGATAGTGAATGAAGCTGGCGACCTGTTTGGAGACCGTAGTGGCGGCGTCAGAGATGACCCGGAATTCGGGGTCGTCCAGATATTCGAGGTCTCGGGCCGCGTAGGCGAGTGAGCGTACCTCACCTGCGGAACCCCGGGCAATGAAGAGGAACTGCTTGAACTCCTTGTTGCTGCCTCGCTCGAACCCCTCGGCGATGTTGGACATGACGGAAACCGCTGCCCGCTGTATCTGGTCCCTCAGCCCGAAATCACGGGCAAACCCCGCCTTCCTCGTGACCTGATAGACCTGCTTCACCAATTCTCTCGCATTCTTCCACGCCTCAATGTCCTCAAACCTCTCAATCCTTCCCACTCATCCTCCCTGACCTGCAACCTGTGAACTTGCCAACCTGTAACCCTTTGGTGCCTGCAACCTGCAAACTTGTCAACCTGTAGCCCTTTGATGCCTGCGACCCGTGAACCTGCTAACCTGTAACCTCTCCGCCTGTGAACCTGCGAACCCGCTCACGGGTATTGCCATCGGTCCTTCACCGCGGCCAAAGGCAAGGTGCTGACGTTGTCCGCGAGCGGATAGGCTCGGTCGCCCGGGTAGATGACCCAGAGATGGGTCAGGTCGAGGTCCTTGAGGGCGCTGGCCATGGAAGGGGCAAAGCGCGGGGCGTCGGCATACTTGACCTCAATCGCCCAGTTCCGGCCGCGTTCCTGCCAGAATAGGTCCACCTCAGCGCCGGAATGAGTGCCCCAGAAATAGGACTCCTCGTTGCGCTTGCCGATGGCGCGGGCCGCTACCTCGAGGGCGAAACCTTCCCAGGAAGCGCCCAGCTTATTGTGGGCCGTCAGGTCGCGCGAGGAACGGATCGCCAGCAGCGCGTGGAGCAGGCCGGAGTCGCGAACATAGAGCTTGGGCCGTTTGATCAGCCGCTTGCCAAGATTGACGTGCCACGGTTGCAGCAGGCGGACCATGAACGTACCCTCGAGGATGTCGAGATACCGTCGAACGGTCATATCCGACACGCCGAAGGAGCGGGCGAACTCGCTATGATTGAGGACTTGTCCGTGATAATGGCACAGCATCAGCCAGAAGCGGCGCAGCGTCGCGGCTGGAATGGTGATGCCTAGTTGGGGGATGTCGCGTTCAAGGAACGTCGCCACATACTGCTCGCGCCACTGGCGGCTCAGTTCATCCGTGCGGGCGGTGTATGAGCGCGGCAGTCCGCCGCGAAGCCAGAGCTTGCGCCAGTGATTCGTGCCGATGTCGCCCAGGCGGAATCCGCCAAGCTCGTGAAAGGCGATACGGCCGGCCAGCGACTCGGCGGACTGGCGGAGCAGGTCGCGCGAGGCGCTGCCCAGAATCAGGTAGCGCTGGTTCCTGCGTGTGTCTACGAGATGGCGAATCAGCGGGAAGAGATTCTGCGCACGCTGGACTTCATCAATGACAATCAACCCCGAGAGCGACTCCAGCGCCAGTTGCGGCTCGGCCAGCATGGCCGCGTCGCGCGGATTCTCCAGGTCGAAGTAATGGTCCGCGGCGAACTCCCGGGCCAGCGTGGTCTTGCCGCACTGGCGCGGCCCCAGAATGGCAGTGACCGGGAATTCCGCCATCAGATTGCGGAGAATCGCCTTGTCGGTGGGTCTGGCAATCACAGCGACATTCTAACCTATCCGCATTGAAATATCAAGCACTGGCGATG
>JAPLUO010000476.1 GCA_026397595.1 Caldifarciminota bacterium | reverse complement strand
TTCCGGGCTCGGGCTGCTGATAGTCTATTGAGGACCTAAGAAAAGGAGTAATCATGCTGGAAAGTGAATTGGAGCCCGAGTTCGTGAGTCTGCTGGAAACGATTCGCCGGCCTGACCCGACTCTTGTGCCGGGGAGGCAGGCGGAGAAGGCGCTGACGGTGCCGGCCAAGCTCGTGACCGGCGCGTACTTGAACCGGCTGAAGCTGCCCATGGTGCAGTTCGGCAGCCATCTGAAGTTCGCGCCGACCATTGGCGCGCTGTTCTGCCGGTACGAGGGCGAGGTTCTGGCCGAGAAGCTGCTCGTGGAGCTGGAGCACTGGCGTACACTGGGCCTGGACATGAAGATAATGCAGGAAATGGTGCAGGTATTCTACGCGGAGCTAGGGAGGAAACGTGGCTCGCCACTCCCGGCGACTGCCGGATAGTGACCGTCCAGCCGACGATGCACTACGTCGGATCGTGGCGGCGAGCGGGCTCGGTCCGGGTCAGGAGGAAGCGGGGCTGGCGTTTGCACGGGAGCTGGTTGCGACCATGCATCGGCCTCCTGACCCGGACTTCAGCCGGAGGACCAAGTTCTTGGTGGCCAAGTGGTTTCGGCGCGGGCTTTCCGGCCGGGCGCTGTGGCGGGTCGGCGAGGCAGTGATGGATCTGCGATTCGGAGTGAGGAGGTGAGACGCGATGCGTGAACGTGTGTCGACGATATGCGGCAACTACGAGCTGGCCTTGATCGACGGGTCGGCTCCGCCGGCCAAGTATGCGTCGAAGCAGGAGGTAGCGCGCCGGTATCGGGCGGGCATGAACCGGAGCCTTGCGGCTCTGGCCGGTCTGCGGCGGGTGCTGCAGGAGCTCGGGGTAGACCCGATCTTCTTCCCGCGTTACCTGCCGTTCGGGCAAAGGCTGGCTAAGCTCTGCCGGAAGTATGAGGCGGCGACCCGCGAGAACCTGGTCCGGGGGCTGGTGCGGGAGTGGGAGATGCGGCTGGGCTGGGGCGGCGTTAGTCCGAATCCGCCCGACCGGGTAGTGCTGCTTGGGATTTGCGAGTTGGGGTTTGGAATCAAGCTGGACGAGCCTGCTCGTCCGTGACTACAATGGATAAAGTCTACTCCTGTCCGGTTGCAGGCACAAGGGGAAGCGTGATTTCGAGATTTCGAGAAAGCTGGACAGACCATTTTCGAAGACTGACAATCAGTCAGGAGCGACTAGAAGCCCGAGGTGGTACCTCATGACTGGTCGATTCCGCCTCGGGACATTTTGCATTTTGATATTTGCATTTTGCACTTTGACTTGCGCGTCCTACGCGCGCTGTGCAATCGGTCAGGAGCGGTTGAGCCGCCCGGCAGGCCGTTGGTACATAAGGTCGGGCCTGGGCATGGGCCGGTGGTGCGCCGGGATAACCGACCGGTCCGGTCAGGCAGGGTCGGCAGACCGGCTCGCGGTACGCGGGCCGGGGTTGAGAGTAAGGAAGAAGGTGACAGCGATGTCTGATGCAACGGCAGTCGCGATGGTGCTCGCAGGCGACCTTGAGGCGTTTGCGGAGCTCGTTGAGCGCTACGACCGCAGTATCGGGGCCTGCCTGCTCAGCATCGTGAGAAACAGAGAGGACACGAAGGACCTGAAGGCGCAGTGCTGGG
>JAPLUO010000432.1 GCA_026397595.1 Caldifarciminota bacterium | reverse complement strand
TCGAGGGACCTCTCCATTTGGCTGCCCGGCGCAACCGCCGGGTCAGGCCGGCGCAACGCCTCCAGCAGACTCACGAACTCGGGCTCCAGTTCACTTTCCAGCATGATTACTCCTTTTTTTCGCCATCAAGAAGCAATCTGCCTTTTGGCCCCAAAATAATGCACTTCCTGTACTACGAAGGTACAACAACGTCCTCCCTGCCTTGCGTTCGCGGTAGATTCCGCCTCAGGCATTTTGATTTTTTATATTTGCATTTTGAATTTTGACTTGCGCGTGAATTTTGCCCCCCTCCCCCCCTACAGGGGGTGTGGCTCCAAAAGCGACTCCAAAACCAATTCCAACAGATATTCCGCGAGATACTCGGACAGAAACTCCTTGAGAGACTCCGAGAAAGACTCCGACAGAGAATCCGACAGAAACTCTGACAGAAGCTCCAAGAGAAACTCCAAGAAAGACTCCGCGAGAAACTCCAAAAGATACTCCAACAGAGACTCCAAGAGAGAATCCAACAGAGGCTCCGACAGAAACTCCAAGAGAAACTCCGACAGAAACTCCGCGAGAAACTCCAACAAAGACTCCATCAGATACTCCGTCTTAGACTCCAACAGAGATCCCGTCTTAGAATCTGTCATAGCCTGTTTTCCACGCGTCTCGCGACCTCCGACCCCCGCCCCCGCGCGAAACCGGTCATTCCCGCCAATCGGAAATCGGCAATCCCATAGTCCCCATCGTGTTTGGAACCTTGCCTCCGGCGACAACGCGGCACTTGGCCGACTTCCACCTGCCTTGACTCTCAACCCGTTTCTCGGCAGATTATGCCAATGTTCGCGGACTGGCTGCTTCTCGCACTCACCTACCTGTGGGCGGTCTCCTCGTTTCGCTGGGCGTATGTGCCATGACGATGAAAGGCCACTCGCACCTTTGGGTCGCGATTCTCATCGAGACGCTCGGCGCGCTGGCCCTCGGCCGGGGTCTCTGGGCGCTCTTCGCCACCACGGCGACATTCGTGCGAGGTTTGACAATGACCGCAACCGGCCGATAATTCCGCGTGGCATCCAAATCCCGCCAAGCCTTGTCGGAAATGGAGTTGGACAAAATGCCGCCGGAGTGCCGGTGGATGACCCCGGAATCCCAGAGCGAAGGGAACCGCGCAGAGTGCCGAACAAGTCGCTGAACCAAGGCCTCGGCGCCGCGAAGGCGGCCAAGCAGGACGAGTTCTACACCCAGTACGTCGACATCCAGAAAGAGGTCGAGGCCTACCTGGAGTTCGACACCGACACCTTCCGCGGCAAGGTCGTCTACTGCAACTGCGACGACCCCTTCGAGAGCAACTTCTTCAAGTACTTCGCCGCCAACTTTAACAAGCTCGGCCTCAAGAAGCTGGTCTCCACCAGCTACGACGGCTCCCCCATCGCCGGCCAAGGCACCTTGTTCCCGGAATACAACGAGGGGAATGGCAAGCGCCAGAAGCCCAAGGCGCTCGCCGTCATCCTCGACTATGTGAAAGACGAGGACGGAGACGGCGCGGCGAACATAGACGACGTGAAGCTCTTTCTCAAACGCAACAAGGCCGCACGGATCGCCTTGAAAGGAGACGACAAGTACGGCGGTGGCGATTTCCGCAGCCCCGAGTGCATCACGCTCCTGAAAGAGGCGGACATCGTGGTCACCAACCCGCCCTTCTCCCTCTTCCGTGAGTACGTCGCCCAGCTCGTGGAGTACAGGAAGAAGTTCGTGATCATCGGGAACCTGAACGCGATCACCTATAAGGAGATCTTCCCTCTCATCAAGGCCAACAAGTTGTGGCTCGGAGTTGACAACGGCGGAACGAAGTGGTTCCAGGTGCAGGAGGACTACGACATCAAGACTGAGTCGCGCAAGAAGATCGTGAACGGCACAAAGTATTTCAGCATGGGGAGCATCATGTGGTTCACAAACCTGGACCATGGCCGCCGCCACCAGAAGCTGCCCCTCATGACCATGGCCGAGAACTTGAAGTTCAGCAAGAACCTGAGGGGCAAGGCCGCTTACGACCGGTACGACAACTACGACGCGATCGAGGTGGGCACCTACAAGGAAATTCCCAGCGACTACGACGGCGCAATGGGCGTCCCGATCACCTTCCTCGACAAATACAACCCCGACCAGTTCGAGATTGTTGGCACCACGGAGTCCAACGACGCAGACAATGCCTGTAGGACGCGGGTGTACACCTCTCGAGAATGCCGGGACGCGTATCGAAAGCGATTCGGCAAGCCGGGCGTTTACGACCTCAACGCTTCTGGGGTCGTGAACGGCGTCAAGGTTTTTAAGCGCGTCCTCATCCGCCACCGCACCCGGTCGGCAGGAGCGACCAAAAAGTGAATACCAACCTGAGAAGAGACATCACCGTCGCCGACATCTGCAAGGGGTTTGTGTATAGCGAATTGGAGGGCAAGGGACTTTACGGGCTGGGTGGGAAGCTAACCATCCAGCCGGAGTACCAGCGCAACTACATCTATGCGGATAAGGGCGGCGCCAAGGAACAGGCGGTCATCGAATCGCTGCTCAAGCGGTATCCGCTGGGTCTGATCTATTTCAACAAGGTCGCGAAGGACAAGTTCGAGGTTTTGGACGGCCAGCAACGGATCACCAGTATCGGAAGGTTCGTCACGGGGAAGTTCGCAATCATGGATGGCGGCAATCCGAAGTATTTCGACAGCATGCCCGCTGACCAACGAGCCGTCATTCAGGACTCGAAGCTTCTGATTTACGAATGCGAAGGACTCGAAAAGGAGATCAGAGACTGGTTCGAGACCATCAACACTGCGGGCGTTCCACTGAACAAGCAAGAGATACTGAACGCCATCTACTCCGGGCCGTTCGTGACGCTTGCGAAGGCCGAGTTCAGCAACAGCCTGAACGCGAACATCCAGAAATGGAGCGCGTACGTCGATGCCAAGGTGAACCGGCAGGAGTACTTGGAGCGGGCGTTGGACTGGGTGAGCAAAGGCGATATCAGCGGCTACATGAACACTCATCGCAAGGACAACAACATCAATGAGCTCAAGACTTACTTCAACAGCGTGATCGACTGGGTTTCTGCCGTGTTTGAAGGCGTCCTCCCGGAAATGAAGGGATTGGAGTGGGGCAGACTTTACGAGGAGTATCACGGCAAGTCCTACGATCCAAAGAAGATGTCCACCGATGTGAACAGGCTCGCCGCCGATTCGTGTGTGACGAGTCGCAAAGGAATCTTCGAGTATCTCTTGGGCGGTTCGGTACACGCGAAGTTCTTGGTGGTACGGGTATTCGATGACAAGGTCAAGCAGGTCGCATACGCTAAGCAGACGCAAGCAGCCAAAGCGAAGGGCAAATCCAACTGCCCGTTCTGCGCTGTGGGGTACGATGCGAACAAGAGCAGAATCTATAAGTTCGAAGATATGGACGCCGACCACGTTTCCGCGTGGAGCAAAGGCGGCGACAGTTCGGCCAAGAACTGCCAGATGCTCTGCATTAACCACAATCGGGCCAAAGGTAATCGATAATATGGGCGTGCCCGGCGCCTGGAAAAGAGGGACACTTCCCCAATTCCTAGTCCGAAGCGCGTCAAGACCCGGACAGGGACAGGCACCCCATTTCGGGAAGCTTCGGGACATCTTGGCGGATTCCGCCCGCCATTCGCGACTGCGTCGCAGCTCAAGCACAAGCTCAAGCCTCAAACCACAAGCAGTGAGCAGTTAGTCGCGCCCTGCGGGCGCCTCCCCTCCCCTTGACTTCCAGACCCGAGTGTCCTAGAATCCGCTCGTGACCGATGACGAGGTTGCGATTGTCGAAGGAGTGTAGCATGAATAGACAGGAGTTCGAGAGACGCTCAGCCTTGGTGTCTTGCTCTGGAGGAGGCCTCACGTGAAAGATGCTCAGAAACCCGACCATATCAGTCTAAACACGTTGGTGCGCAGGATGAAGGAAGGTCGCTTCGTCATACCGGACTTCCAGCGTGAGTTTGAGTGGAGGCCTTGGGACATCCGCGACCTCATGAGGTCGATTTTCCTCGACTATTACATTGGCAGCCTGTTGCTTTGGAAGGGGAAGAAGGAGAGCTTTGAGGCGCTCTCGTGTGAGGCACTATACGGCTACGCGGGCGACGGCGAGCCGGAACACATCGTTTTGGACGGACAGCAGCGACTCACCGCGATGTACTACGCCTTTGTTGCGCCCGACGTCAAGGCTCCCGGACGTGCCAGCATGTGTTTCCGCTCGCCGTAATGGGCCGCGGTGGCTGGGACCTGTCGAACTGGGTACAGGAGTATGAGCGGTTTTGGCGCGAGCGAGCAGCCGCCTTCGTGCAGTCAGGTGACGACTCGGGGGCTGCCGTCGCCCATCAGCACGAAACGAACGCGCAGGCGTTCGGCCTGTACCTCAAGGATCTGACGGAGCAGTATCAGGTCGCGTACATAGAGCTAGACCGGGACTTGCCACTCGACAAAGTGTGTGACATCTTCACGCAGGTAAACAGCAAAGGTGTTCGTTTGGACGTCTTTGACCTCATCAACGCAATGCTGAAGCCCAAGGGCCTGCAGCTCAAGTTGATGTGGCGCGAAGCGGCTCCGCGACTGAGCTTCGTGGATACTGAAAAGATGAACGTCTACGTCCTGCAAGTGATGTCCATTCTGCGGCAGTCGTACTGCTCGCCGAAGTACCTCTACTACCTCCTACCCGAACAGGAGAAATCGGTCCGTGAGGCGGGTGGCTCACTGCGTAAGGAAGTGTTGGTGAAGGACACCGCTGAGTTTAAGCAGCACTGGACTCAATCAGTAGAGGCGTTGAGCAAGGCAATAGACCTCTTGCGGCACCCACAGGAGTTCGGGGCCATTTCCTCGCAGTACCTGCCGTATGTCTCCATTCTGCCAGCCTTCGCTGCGCTTCAGGTTCAGGCCCGGGAGTTACCAGCAAACCGGCAGCTCGATGCGCAGCGCAAGATACGACATTGGTATTGGGCGAGCATCTTCACGAACCGATACTCAGGTTCCGTTGAGTCCACGACTGCACGTGACTTTCTTGATGTGAAGGTATGGTTCGAGAAAGACGAAGCTGAGCCGGCGCTACTTGCTGACTTCCACCGGCGGTTTCGTGCGCTCGACCTTCGCAAGGAGGTTAAGCGAGGGACGTCGGTCTATAATGGCATCTTCAACCTCCTGGTATTGCGCGGCGCACGTGATTGGATGACCGGCAATGTCCCTCAGTACGGAGACCTCGATGACCACCACATCGTACCGCAGAGCTGGGGCAAGGAACAAGGCTTAGGGCCCGGCATAGACACAATCCTAAACCGGACGCCGCTGACGGCTGACACGAACCGCAAGGTCATAAACGACCGACTCCCACACGAGTATCTTCCCGAGCTGATCAAGGCGAGTGGCGAGACTACGGTCAAGGCTACCCTTGAATCCCACTTTGTCTCGCCAGCGGCACTCGGTATCTTGCTGCGCGACCCATTTTCGCCATCGGACTATGAGGAGTTTCTCGCCGAGCGCCAGCGGACACTTCTGGATGCCATCGAGAATCTGCTGATCAAGGAAAGGCTTGACCTACCGCCGCAGCTGCGTGAACTGGACGCACAGATAGAGGATGTCGAACTCCGGCTACGCAAGACGATAGCCAACGTCCTTGCGGCGGCCTCAGCCGAGCTTCCCCCTCACGTCATCCAGAAGGTTGACGAAAGACTGCAACCGGCGCTGCGCAAGAACCCATCACTCGATCAGGCATACTATCAGACGTTGGCGGGGAAGCTCGAGTACTGCGACCTGCGCGAGCTACAAGACACGGTGATGAACAAGAGCTTATGGCCGCTGTTCGAGCCGCAATTCGGGACCAAGGTAGTCATGGAGGGTCGGTTTGACCAGTTCGCAAGCCTCAGGAACGGTATTCGTCACAGTCGCACCGTGGATGAGATCACCCGGAAGGACGGCGAGGCCGCCATCCTCTGGTTTCGGCAGATACTGAAGTCGTGACACGCGCCACCCGGCAGAAACTCCGGCCGCACAAGCGATTCCTAACGCGCGGATGTCCATTTGACACGCGGGTCCGATTGTCCATAATGGCCCGTGCCGACACCCAAGCCGAGCCGATGGCACCCGGTCATGTTGCCCGACGACTACCTGCGGAAGATGAGGCAGGAGCTAGGCGAGGTCGAGGCTCAGGTTGAGTCTGAGACGCGCTCCGAACCCGACCCGGACGACCCCCCGCCGCCCGACGACGACCAACTGCCTTGACATTTCGGCTGACCCTGCCTATCATACCTTAATGGTGGACACCAAACCCCGCCCGGCCTTGACGGGCACATAATTGAATACTGTTCCTGGAATTTTCCCTGTCGGGATTGACGTGAACCGGATGTCCTCGAAACCCTGACCGCATAGGAGGGAGTCGTGCGCATAAGCAGAGTAGTCATTAGGAACTTCCGCAACCTGAAGTCGCTGGACATCACGCTGGACCCTGGTCTCACTTGCGTGGTCGGTGAGAACAACACCGGCAAGACTAACCTGCTCCATGCACTCAGGTTGGTCCTGGACGGCAATGTAGGAACATCCTCCAGACGGCTCAGCGCTGACGACATCACGGATGGAGTTGACGTGACCAGTCCAATGCAAGTCCTCGTCGCCGTCCAGTTTGTCGACTTCGACCACCCAACTGAAGAGGACAAGATCAAAGAGCTTGCCTTTGCACAAGCTTGGGCCACTGAGAAGAACCTCGCTCAGGTCTGCTATCGATTTCGCCCACGCCCAGAAATACGTGAGCTGATTGAGTCCGGAGAGAAGAAGGACGGATCCCTAACGATATCCGACTACGACTGGGAGTGGGTCGGAGGCGCCGCAGTCGACAAGGACGGCAATGTCAAAGAGCTAGCCTCAGTCACGTGGGCCGACAACTTCTCAAGTAACGTTTCCTGGAATTCGATGTCGGCGTTCGACGTCGTGATGC
>JAPLUO010000447.1 GCA_026397595.1 Caldifarciminota bacterium | reverse complement strand
TAGAGCAACCGGGGAAGCGATTCCGAGGGCAATCGGGACAGCAACGGGTAGAACGACCCACACCACAACGGGCAGAGCAACAGGGAAAGCAACTGGACCTGCTACGGGGGGAACGGCGGAGGGGACTTTCGCAAAGGCCCAATAGTGAATTGACAATGCAGAAGTTAGGACGCGGACGGGCTTGATGAAGCTGTATCCTGTGGCTAAACTTGCGGCATGGGCTCCGGAGCGAAGACTGCCGATTCCGATGCTGCCCTACTTCCGAAGGAAGTAGGGGCGAGGCTTAGGCAACTTCGTCTGGAGGCGGGTCTGACCCAGGCCGACGTGGCCTTGCGCATGTGCCGACCCGGGCCATCCGGCAAGTCCTACGTCTGTCAGATTGAGCGCGGCTACATGCCCGGTCTCACGTTCAATGCGGTGATGGACTTCCTGCGCGCCTGCGGGGCGGAGGTGAGTGCAATCCAAGATATCTTCGACGCATACACAAGTCGTCCCCCGATTCTCGAAGAACGGACGAGGAGACAGGTCGCAGAAGCTGCGGTCGGCCTGCCCCTGCTCAAGCAGGCGCGGGTCGAATGGTACGACATGTTCCACAAGCCCAAGACCGGCAAGCGCGAGACGTTGGAACAGGAACACGGACGGCGCGTGCGGGAAGCACGGGGGCAGGTCCGGGCAATACGGTGGGAGCGCAGGCTGCACCGGGTGTTCAACGACGTCCTGAACGAACTGCACGTGGGTGCGAGCGACCCCATGGCCGTCCATCTCCAGAACTACAGTCGGAAGGTCTTTGCCGCGCTGCGCCGGACGCGCAAGACCAGGCCGGTCTGGCGTGAGAAGGCGATGGCCAAACTCGACTCGTGGGCATCTGAGCACGAACTCCCGCCTGAGCCGTTCACCCAAATGAAGCAAGCCGTCATCGTCCTGTTCGCCGACATGGAACGCCGGGGCGAGTTGGACTGACCGCGCCCGACCGCCGCCCGGTCGCGCACCGGCCGCGCGCTGGCCTTGACACTGGCCCGTGCGCGCCTAACATACATACTGATGCAAGGCCAAATCCGGCCAAACCCGATGACTCCGTCGCTGCTCGGAACTTCGTCCTCAGGTACTGACGTGAATCCTCCATCCTCCGACCTCGGTCCTCTTCACGGATTCCTCTCTCCTCATTCCTCAGTCCTCTCTCCTTCTCTCACCTTCGTCTTCCCTCCTCCATCTTCTTTCCTCCGTCCTCAGTCCTTTTCTCGGCCCGCGCCCCGCCGCAAGCGTATTGCCTCGCCTGTCCGCAACCGCGCCCGCGCATTTGACAAATGCCTGCCGCTGTTCTAAGATGCAGTATATGTCAGCACAAGGTCGCCCAGCCTTGACAGCTAAACCTGTCCCCGGAATTGGGAAGTCGGTAACATGAAGGAGACTACCGTGCGCTACTGGCGATGTGTGATTCCTATGATTCTTCTGTTGACGCTGCTGCTGAACTGTAAGGATGCGTTCGATGTTCAGGCTCCCCAAGTCGAGGTACTTTCGCCCATGGACGGCTCACAAGCGGTCGGCGATGTCCAGATTGTCGTCAGGGCGCGCGACGCCAACCTCAGCAAGGTTCTGGTCTACATGGACGACCAGTTCATACACGAGAGCACTGAAGACTCGTTCGGCTTCGTCTACAACATACCCGATTCCAACAAGCATACCATCAAGGCAAGGGCCACCGACCGCAGGGGCAATTGGGGCGTAGCCAGCATCATGGTGAACCCGGTTGCGGAGTTGCAGATTACCTCCGTGCCTTCCGGCGCAAATGTATGGCTGAACGGGCAGGAAACGGGCGATACGACGGACTGCCTGCTGACTGACGTGAAGCCGGGCCTGCATACGGTCAAGTTGACCAAGCCTGGCTGCTTTGACTGGGAGGACACCGTAACGGTGGTCTACAAACAACGCGCCAAGGTTGAGGCCACGCTCGTTGCGGATGTTGGGTCGGTGCAAGTCAGCTCAAGCCCAACCGGCGCTACGGTCTGGCTCGACGGGCAGAACACGGGCAACAATACCAACTGCACTATATCCGACGTACCGACTGGCCTGCACACTCTTAAGCTGACTAAGACCGACTACTGGGACTGGCAGGACACGGTGACGGTCACTCTGGGCGGAACCTCGGCCCGCGATGCGACTCTCACGCCAAATCCGTACCCGGACTCACTCATCGCAGCGATAACGCTGGGCGACTACTACAACCCATGTGCGCTCGCCTGGAATTCCACTAACAACCGAATCTACTGCGCCAACTCGGGCAAGGATAATGTCAGCGTGATTGACTGCGTGACGAATCAAGTTGTCAGCACAGTGAGCACGGGGTCTTACCCGTGCGCCATTGCGTGGAATCCCATGAACAACCTGGTATACGTTGCCAATAAGAACAGCGATAACGTGACGGTCTTCGACGCAGCGACGAACGCATATGTGACTACGATCCGGGTCTGCTATGTGACGGGCTACGATGAGCCGGTTGACGTGGTGTGCAACCCGACCGGCAACAAGGTATACTGCTCGCGCGACGGTTACGGGTCTGCAGATACAATAGTGGTCATCAGCGGGGCGACCAATCAGGTGGTTGCCAGAATCCCGATTGAGAATGGTGCCGGGGCGCTGGAGTGGAACGCCACCAACAATAAGCTTTACACCGGCTCCTCCTACAAGGTCACGGTGATTGATGGGACGACCGACCAAGTCGTAACCACAGTCTCGGTGCCTGGTTTCGTTGATGGGTTTGCCTGGAACGAAACCAACAACGCCATATACTGCTCGCACGGCGGCACCATGTCGGTGATTGACGGGGCGAACAATCAGCTTATCACTACCATATCTAGCGTGGGCAGCGACGTAAAGGCCATCGTCTGGAACCGGGCGAACAACAAGATTTACGGTGCCGACTTGTCCACGGACAAGCTAGTCATCATAGACTGCTGGACGAACTCGGTAGTGGCTCGACTTGACGCCATCTGCTATACTACGCGCGGGCTGGCGTACGACGCGCAGGGCAACCGCATCTATGCCACCTATAACAACACCAGCGGTACGGGCCGGGTGATGGTCGTGGGAGCGCGGCGGCAATGAGATACTCCGGCGCGCCACTGTCGCTGCTGGTCACGGCGGCACTGCTTATCGCCGCGTGCTCGACGAAGTACGCTATCCCAGCGGCAAGCTCGGGCAACTTCGAGTACCGACTGGAGGCATCAAGCGGAGGTGCGGGACGTAACACGGCTCCGACGCTCACGTGTTGGCGGAGACTTGTGCCGAGCGGAGACTCCGCGCTGGAGTATCATCGGCGTCTCTCAGCGGCGGGCTGGATAGGTGCTATTGGGGGTTCCGTGCTGCTCTGCGGTTCTGGCGCATGGGGATGGTCTCAAGGCTGGACGGGACTCGGGCAGTACTCGCTCGGACTCGGCATCGCCCTGCCTATTGCCGCGCCATTGTTGGCGCACTCACACGGAAGAACTAGGGCACCGAAACGTCTGACGAGTTTCCATCCCGCCGTCGGCGAATCGCTCGTCGTAGAGAACCTGACCGCATCCCGTAGTTGTACCTATGTGACAGGGGCGAGTGGCAGGGCGGTTCTTGCGATGAACGACATCAAGGACTGGGTCGCGGGACGGAATGATGTCTCGCTTTGGGTAGCCCCCATGGCCGCGCAGGCCACGCATCTTGGCATCAACGTGACTTCTGCCGGGAAAGTCAGGCAGGTCGGGCTTGAAGACATGAGCTTCGAGGCGGCGGAGTCGCTGGGCACGGTGAAGGCGTACTCGGATTTCCTTCGTGAGTTCCCCGCTAGTGCAAAGGCAACTCAAGCCAGGAGGGCCATCGAACTCTTGGCATGGAAAGCTGCGTGCGCCGAGAACACGAGAGAATCATATCAGGTGTTCATGCGAACCTACCCGCAGAGCGAGTCTGCTGCGGTCGTGCCCTCTCACATCGAACGAGCAGTACTGGACTCTACAGAGGCAGTGAACACGGCTGAGGCATATGAGGCATTCATTCGAGCGTTTCCGTCGAGTCCCCTCGTCGCGAGTGCGAAGCGGGACATTGAGAAGCTCATTTGGGACAAGGTCGCCGCTCAGAACACTGTTGCAGCATGTGATAGTTACATTCGGACGCATCCAAATGGTGAATTCGTCCAGGAGGCCAGGAATCTTAGGCAGAGGATTGAGTCGGAAGCGAAAGCAGAGAGGGAGGCCAGAATCGAAGCCGAGAGAAAGGCGGCAGAGGAACGACGCCGCCAGGAACCCCTCTCATACGAGGCAGCTATTCGCCAATGGAAGCAGTTCAGGACGAACGAGGAATCAAGCAGGGGGACTGTGACTACGTGGAGATTCAAGGTCAGATACACTGGCGTGGATCACGACGTGCTTGGTGGAAGCAGCAACTACGCGTTTGGATACCTTGGAGAATTCAAGTACCCAGTTCACGCAAGAGGATTTGGTTTTGGGAGAACGCCGAGCACTGACGATTGGGTCGTTGTCACTGGAGAATTCGAATACATAGACTCGGACGGAGAGGTAGTCCTAAGTGTCATTCGAGTCAAGAACGAAGGCTACAGAGAGTAGCCATGCCTGTACGGAACACGTAACTTTCCCCAACGACCTGCAAGACGATCACATGGAGACTCTGTAATGGGAAACTGGGGAAACGGCGACACAATAAATGGGATTCCGATGCGTGTCGAGGAGGGCCACGGCTGGAGTCCTGCCGGGAGGCGAGCGTTCCCTTCCCCGCCGGGACGGCAACGCGTACAACGTTCAAAGCAACAAACGAAGTCGGTTGTTCGTCTGGCTATACATGGAGAATAAGCTACAGAACATACCCGCCATTCTCGTGGAGAAGCGGAAGCAGTGGCTGGTCCTGCTCAGGATGGGCAGCCGCTCAAGGAACGAGAGCATTCTGAATTGCGGGACCTCCGTCATTGGGTGAACGATTGACGCGAGAGCGGCGGTCAGGAGAAGAAATGGAGAAAGGACGGACAGTGGAGCAGTTTGACTGGGACAAAGTAACTGGCTATCAAAGGGTGGTCAAGGCGGTCACCGAAGTTCTGAAGGCACATGTGGCCACCTCACGCAAAACCGTCCGAGGGGGCGTTATCAAACGGGAGGCGTACGAGCGCTTCCCACTGAGGTCCATGCCCGTGGGTACGTTCTACGTGTATCTGTCACAGGCTGCACACGACGAGACGACCGGGGTCTATTGCGATGGGCCGTGGCAGGGCTACTATCTATCCAGTCCGCCCACGGCGTCTGAGACAGTCGAGGGCCCGGCTGTCGCCGGTGAGGGAATCCCAGAGGTTCCGCAGAGGCGAGAAAGGGAAGCTAAGCTCTACAGGTTCGCCGAGGACTGGCTCAAGTCCAAGGGGTATCGCTGCAAAGACACGTCTGGGATCAGGATGATGGGCAAGTGGGGAAATCCCGACGTGACCGGTCTTTGTGGGACTTGCAAGCTGACACGTTCAGCAGGTTCCAGACTTAAAACGTCAAGCTCGACCCGTCGGATGTCGAAGTGCGAGAGGTGTGTCCGGCGCCGTACCAGCAGGTGCAAGCCCGTCACTTGAAACGCTTCCTAAGGGACGGCTTGGGGATAGCAGAACCTGGCAAAGCCGCCACATGGGGATCGGCATTGGATGAGGAAGAGGCAGGCGTTTGATAGAGGTAAGTCTGAATAGGGGACTCGCGACGAGTCACATCTTATGTCTCTAGTGATGTCAGGACGCGGCTTGAGCATGCCGCGCCGGTGCCCCCGAAGCTCGAAGGAACCCACAACTTGGAGGTCAGCGTGAATGGTCTCTCATCGATACTTCAGAAGCACAACCTAGTGTCCGCCGTCGAGAAGGTCTTCGACGCAGTTGCCGCGTGCGGACGCAGGACCTCACCAGCACTCAAGCGCATGGAGTCGGCAGCGCTTGCACACGAGTGGGCCTTGCCCAGGCTTCTAGAGTGCACCGACGAGGTCTACGCCTTCTTCCATGGGCACGGCGATGGCCCTGAGCTCGACGTCGTCGGTCCAAAACACCGCATGTTGAACGCACTGGCGGTCCTTGATGCTTATCTAGGAGCCATGAAGGTAGCGGGCGAGACACCAGCCCGCGGCCAGGAAGCACAAGCCGCAGCTGACTTCGTACGTGAGTGGCAGGTGAACGTGCAGTCGTTTGAAGAGGATGACTAGGAGTCGAAGTACGCTACGCGAATGAGGTTCAGCTCCGCCGGCAATCTGATCCTGCTGCCGTGTTCACTCTACCCGAGTAGGCGATAAGTGAACCTGCGGGCTGACCGAGAGTTGGTACTCTATCGCGGGGACGCCATCCCACCGCATGTGAAGGCGTCGCCGAGGCCGGACCAGGAGTTGGTCAGCCACATGGAGGCAGGTCTCTTTGCGCGCTCCTTCTACGGGAAGACACGCAGTGAGGTGTTCGACCTGACCAAGCAGGTCCCAGCACACATAGGTCATGAAGGTGACTCGGAAGCACAAGAGCTGTACAAGCACAGCCCGCTGATATCATTCTCAAGCAGCCTGAGAACAGCCTTCTCATTCATGGACGGTAGCGAACGGCCAAAGCTCGTGGAGTGTCATTCGCTGATTGAAGCGACGCACTTCGTCTGGGAGCTCAGACTCGATGAGCGAGACCTGACTAAGTGCTTCGAACCCAACGAGGGCTGCCGCAGGTTCTGCTTCAAGGCAGGCTCGAAGAACATGCTGAGGCACTTTGCGCGCCTGTTTGAGAAAGAGTGGATGCAAGAAGCCGAGGGAGGCGGCTGCGCCGGCCTGCTCCAGGCGCTGGGAGCGTGCGTCAGCGTCGCCAACACGGATGACCGCTACCACTACGCCGCCCTTATCGATGCCCAGACATTTGTTGAGAAGAACTGCCTTGGCACGCGACTATACGAGTGCGCGCGGGAACTTGCGGAGCGTCACCAAGAGTGGCTACTTTGCCCGCTGGACGCTGAAGGAGACCCTTGGCCTTCAGGTCGGTTTCCCATGAATCCGCACCTTAACCTATATGGCTTGTTCCACGAGGGGGAACAGGTAGTTCCATGACGGGCGAGGGACACTTCTCATCTTTCTGAGCGATGTCAAGGTGCGGCATGATAGGATGGTCGAGTTGGTCGAGCGGGGCGTGAGAGCCGACAGCATACGGCCAACAGCTCACGGCCCGGCAATCACGGTGACACAATAAGCTATTCCTGACGCGCGGTGCGGGCAGGGCCGAGGGGAGCATGGACGCGGCCAATATCATGCACCAATTCCTAATTCCCAATTCCTAATTCCTAATCAACGCAGAAATACCCAATGCCCAATTGGACATTCACGTCCATTGGGACTTGATTAGGAATTCGCCATTAGTCATTCGTCAGTCCCTAGAGGCGGCAGTGAACCTATCCATGCGCTTTGACCCAGACCATCAGTTGCCCGACAAGGCGATTGACCTCGTAGACAAGGCCGGGGCGAGAACACGGGTTCCGGTCCTGAGCATGATGCCGGGCGGGAAGGACGGGAGAAGGGAGACGGATGACGGACGACGGGAGAACGGCGGCGAGGTGACGGAGCTGACCGTGGCGCAGGTGTTATCCGACAAGATTGGCGTGCCGCTGGAAGCCGTCACCGGCCATCTGGAAGGGATGGCGCAGTCCCGTCTGCTGGAACTGAACTCGTTCCTGAAGAAGCGGCTCATTGGCCAGGATGAGGCGGTGGAGCGCGTGTGCCGGCGGCTTCTCATGGCCCATGCCGGGCTGGCCCAAAGGCGCGGCCCGCTTGGGGTCTTCCTCTTCCTCGGACCCACCGGAGTAGGAAAGACGCAACTGGCGAAGCTGATGGCGGAGTTTCTCTTCGGCAGCGAGTCCGACATGATACGGCTCGATATGTCCGAGTACATGGAAGAGCACAGCGCTGCCAAGCTCATCGGGTCGCCGCCCGGCTATGTTGGTCATGAGGAGGAAGGGCAGTTGACCGGCAGGCTGCGGAC
>JAPLUO010000383.1 GCA_026397595.1 Caldifarciminota bacterium | reverse complement strand
CCGATAGAGCGCTTCCTTTGCCCGGGTGCGCCTGCCTCGAATGCGGCTCCCGGGCAGCTTCTGTTTGTGTTTGTCATTCAGCCGGAAGGCCATCGCCCCAAGAACTGTGTCCAGGCATTGCAGGAGCACGTGGTCGCGAGTACGCACCTCGGTAATATCCTGTCGGTCGATCGTGATGCCCGACGCAGCGAAAGTGCGCGTCGTCTGGATGGCGTGGATGAAGCCCTTGAACATCTCGGTCTTCTCGCGCGTTTCCGGCAGACGGTCGAAGTAGAGACGCAGCCTGATTCCTCCCGACATCCTCGGCACCAGCGCGAGTCCGAAGGCATGTTTGACGAACTGGTAGTACAGCTTGAAGTATCGCATCTCGTAGTCCTCGCGCGTGAGTCCGGTCGGCCGGTACGCCTTCTGCCGAAACATGATTCGCACTTTCACGTTCCCGGCTGTCACCTCGGCGAAGAAAGCTCGCATCAGGGCTACGTATTTCGGCAGGTACTGCTCGGACACTTTCTCCCACTTCACGTCGCCGAACAGGTGTTGCTCCTGCTTGACCTTGTCGAGGACCGCGTTGACGCGCATGTACTGCGATGCGCCGACAATCAGCCCGCCGTAGAAGTTCGAGTAGTACTTCCCCTCGCGGTCCGATTCGTCGCAGAAGATGATGTACTCCTTCTCATGCGCCCCGTACGCAGGCGGTTGCTCCCGCGCGGCGAACCTCGCTGGTCTGACGCTCCGCGTGCGCGGTTTCGCGGGTCGGCGACCGGCGCTGCCCTTCATCTGTCCTTCAGTGCTCTTGGGACGTCGGCGACGGAGTCGTCGGGTTTGGCCGGATTTGGCCTTGCATCAGCGGCGGAGGGAGGATGGAAGATGGAGGAATGAAGATGGAGGGCGGAGGACGGAGGATGAAAGAGTGAGGAGTGAAGATAGAGGAATGAAGACCCTTGAAGGAGAACACAAGAACGAAGAGAGAGGAACCGGAATGGCGTCAGGCGCGTTTCCCATCAGGGATTGAGGATAGCCGGAGCATGGGCGGAGTCAAGTCAAAGGTCAAAATGCAAAAGGCAAACGTCAAGATGACGGAGACGAGCGGAAGCCAGAGGACGAAGGCCAGAGGGAGGCGGAGTCAAGTCAAAGGTCAAAAGGCAAGAGCCAAAAGGCAAAACCGCAGACCGGAACGGAAGTCGAATGCTGAGAAGAGAGCGGTGTCAGGCCAGCGCACGAGTAGGCGGTCAGGCGAATCGTTCGCGCTCCCGGCCAGGGGCAAGGCACGGACGCGGACTCGGGTCTGCTCGAAAACAACGATGCTGCCGGATTCGAGCGCCTCAGTGATGCCAGGCAGATTCTTCAGCAACAGCGCGACCTGACGTTCGGGCCGCCGTTCGGTCCGACGCCGGAACAGGATGACCGACGGCTGTTTGAGAGCCCGGTGCGCGAGGATCTGTCCAAAGTCGGTGTCCGCAGAAATGAGGACTCGCCCTTCGCGGGCGGCGCAGGCAAAGACCGTCTCGTCGTCGGCGTCACGGATTCCCTTGTCCCGGACGTGCGCCGCATCGTGTCCGTCCTGACGCAACGCCGCGGCCACTTCGGGCGAGAGGGCGTTGTCTACGAGGAACTTCAATCAGCGATCAGCAGCGGCAACTCGCGCTCGCGCACTGCTTCTGCGGCATAGCGCATGGCCTCGCGGATGTCCTCGGTCTCGAGGTCCGGGTAGGCATTGAGTATCTCGGCCTCGGCCATGCCATCCGCGAACATGCCCACGATGGTGGCGACCGGAATCCTCAGTCCCCGAATGCAGGGCACGCCGCCCATCTGGAGCGGGTCAATCGTGATGCGTGTGGGGTAATTCCGGGGACAGGTTTAATGTCAAGCCGTGCGTTAGCTGAGCTCCCCTGCGACCGGGTTGAGGGTCGCGTCGGCCCGTTCTCGGCTGTCCCGTCTCTCTCGGCAGGCATGACGGCGCGCTGCGCCCGTGGGTCGTCCCCACGCAT
>JAPLUO010000114.1 GCA_026397595.1 Caldifarciminota bacterium | reverse complement strand
GTCGCGGAATGCGTGATTGTCGTTCGTAGGTTTGGACAAGAGTCGCGGGTCCAGCGCTCCGTTGTCACCTGTGGTAAGGCTCTGGGCACGACGGGGAGAATGATGGGGAGGATAGCGGGGAGGACGATGGGGAGAATGATGGAGAGGACTATGGGGAGGATTACGGGGTGGATGGTGGGGAGAATAATGGAGAGGGCAATGGGGAGGACGATTGTCGGGATTGCGGGGAGGATTACGGGGAGGATGATGGACAGGATTATGGGGAGGATGTCGGGGAGGACGATGGGCAGGATGATGGGGAGGATTGCGGGGAGAATGATGTAGAGGATTATCCGGAGGACGGTGAGGAGGATTATGGACAGGACTATTGGGAGGATAATCCTCCCTATGGGTCGGGGTAGGGTGGGGGAGCCCTGAAATCCCGCTCTTTTCACGGTTTCGAGGCGGATGAGCAGATGGGAGTAGATGAAGGCGGGCTGCCCGAATGCTGTGAGGTGAGGCCCTGTGGCGTCAGACCGCCGCGCCTTGACTTCCCGTCGTGGTGCTAGATAATCACTGACCGACATGAAGAAAGAGAGCTTCTATCTTGCCAAGCTGGAGTGGCTCGGGCCGATTCTCGTCCGCGGGCTGAAGCTGCTGACGTCGGTCGAAGCGTTGGGGCATGAGTTCTCATTCTCGCAGACCCTGATTATGCAGGCGCTGGCGTTGCAGAAGGAATCGCGGATGAACGACCTCGCCCGGTTCCTGGGGCTGTCGAAGGCCAACTGTACGGGTCTGGTAGACCGGCTGGTGAAGAAGGGCCTGGTCGTCCGGGAGCACGGGGTGGAGGACCGCCGGGTCGTGTTTGTGCGCCTGACAGCGAAGGGGCAGACAGCCGCGCGCGGCCTGGCAAAGGTTCAGCGGCAGGGGCTGGCCCAGATGATGCGCCGGATACCGGAGAAGAACCTCGACGTCTTCATCGAGACCCTGGAGCAGATGGCGATGGGCATGTCCGAGCAGCAGAAAGACCTGCTGCCGCCGGCCGGGCCGTAGACCAACTCGCTCCTCGTCCATTCGTCCGCTGCATTTCTATTGACATTAAAGGTTCATTAAGCATACTATATGTATGCTTGACTGTCAGTCGGGGAGCGGCCCGTGATTGTCGTCACCGGTGCGACCGGGCACGTCGGGAACGTCCTGGTCCGCGAGCTGGTCCGCCTCGGAAAGAGCGTGCGCGCGGTAGTCCCCGCGGCCGAGACGACGGAGGCGATTGCCGGGCTTGATGTGGAGGTGGTGCGGGCCGACGTAAGGGACCTCGATTCGCTGACCGCCGCCTTCGCCGGCGTTGGTCTCGTCTATCACCTTGCCGGCATCGTCACGATCTCCGGAGGCCAGGTACGGTTGCTGCACGAAGTCAACGTGCTGGGGGCGCGCAACGTGGGACAGGCATGTCTGAAGGCGGGCGTGCGCCGGCTGGTCTACACCAGTTCGGTTCACGCGCTTGAGGTACCGCCGTGCGGCGTGCCGCTCTGCGAGACGACCGAGTTCCGGCCGGATGCGCTGGACGGCGACTATGCCCGGTCAAAGGCGCGCGCGAGCATCGAAGTCCTCAAGTGCGTCGAGCAGGGGCTGGACGCTGTGATGGTGTTTCCTTCCGGCGTCATCGGCCCGTACGATTTCCGGCTTTCGGAGATGGGGCACTTGTTCGTTGACTTCGCCCGTGGCCGCTTGAAGGCATACGTTGACGGCGCGTACGACTTCGTGGACGTGCGGGATGTCGTCGCCGGACTGCTGCTCGCGGCAGACAAGGGCGGACGCGGCGAGGGCTACATCCTTTCCGGAGAGAGGATTTCGGTGGCGAGCCTGCTCTTACTGCTTGAAGGGGCCACCGGTGTGCGGGCAAGGGCGCGCCGTATTCCGTTCCGGCTCGCCCGGCTGGCGGCCCGGTTTGCGCCCGCGTACTACCGGCTCAAACATGCCAGGCCCAGGTTCACCAGTTACTCGCTACGGGTGTTGGCGTCGAACTGCCTCATGAGCAGCGCGAAAGCCGCCCGCGAGTTGGGATATGCGCACCGCCCCCTGAGTGAAACCGTCAGGAACTCGATTGAGTGGTTCGTCGCGACCGGAAGGTTGCAGCTAGAACTGCCGGATGCCGGCACGCCCGTCATGCCATGAGCCTGATTCTAACGGCCCTGCTCGTCTTGCGAACGACGGCGGCGACCGACGCGGGCCCGGCCTGCGAGCGGGCCTCGTACCTCCTTTGCCACCAACACCTGAATCAGACGTGGTTCGATTCGACGCGGGCAATCGTCGCCGGCATCCGGCAGCGCGAACCGGGGAACGAGGCCGGGCTCTGTCTCTGGGCAAGGGTAATGCTGCAACTTGGCGACGAAGCGCCGGGCCGGGAGGAGAAGCGGAGTTGGTACGTCAAGGCAAGGGCGGTAGCAGACACCCTGAGACGCCGGAACCCGAAGAACCCGGATGGCCACATGTGGTGGGCGACCGCGCAGGGCAAGATTGGTCAGCTTGACGGCATAGTCAGTTCTGCCGGCATGGTCGGCGAATTGAAGCAGGAGTACCAGCGGGTGCTTGAGCTTGATTCCAGCTACGCTCTCGCTTGGTACGCGTTGGGGCGGCTCTACGCGGAGTTACCTTCCCTTCTCGGCGGCAACCTGAACCGGGCCGAGGAGTACCTTTGTCGCGGCCTCGCGGCTGACCCGAACTATACGATTGTCCGACTTGAGCTGGCCCGCGTGTATTCCCGTCGGCAGCGCAAAGACGAGGGGCGGCGCGAGCTGCAGGCCTTGCTTGCGACCGGTCAGCCAACCAACCCGGCCGAGTTCGTGCTTGATGACCGGCCGGCAGCCCTGCAGTTGCTGAAATCCCTTGGGGGCCGGGCGCGACTGACGGGCCCGGTCCGGAAACGATGACGCCACCCGGCAGCCGGGTGGCGTCTGGTCAATGATAACTGGGGCATAGGGATTTGAACCCCAACCAGCTGGTCCAGAGCCAGCCGTCCTGCCAGTTAGACGATGCCCCAATGACGACGGGGCAAAGGATAGAGCGGCAGACGGCAAAGTCAAGGTAGGCAGCGTCGTGGAAGGGAATCCACAGATTACATAGCGCGGCCTCGGAGGCCGCAACCAAATCCAATGGAACCACAGATGAACGCAGATGGACACGGATTGAGTCCCGACCCGGACACGAGCATTGCGACGCCGAGGGTGGCACTTGACGACGGTCTTCAGGATCCCGACGGCCTCAGGACAGAGGCGGCGGAGAGAAACAACGTCGCGAAAACGACGATCCTGCACGCTTGTAGTACAGATTACGCAGATGGCTCCGGACCGGAATCGGTGCAATCCGCTGGCGGTTCTTCCTGAAACTTGGCGGTTGTTTCTTTTTCGGTTGTCGACTGACGAGCGTCGATTGGCGGAGGGCCGGAAGCGGATAGCGGGTCATGGTTCACGGTTTGCGATTCGGCGCAGGCTTGCGGCGGGCGGTGCCGGCTCGAATCGTTGACACCGTGGGGAGGGGCGGTAATATGCCTTGGTCTTCTATGCAATTGTACGATTTGATACGACGCAAGCGCGATAAGGGCCGGTTGAGCGCCGAGGAGATTGAGGCGCTGGTTTCGGCCTACGCGGCGGGCAAGGTGCCCGATTACCAGATGGCGGCGATGTTGATGGCCATCTTCATCCGCGGGATGTCTACCGAGGAGACCGCGGCCCTGACGCTTGCGACGATGAACTCCGGCGACGTGTTCGACCTTTCGAGCATCCCGGGCCCAAAGGTGGATAAGCACTCGACCGGCGGGGTAGGCGACAAGGTCTCGCTTATCCTCGCGCCGCTGGTGGCTGCGTGCGGGGTGAAGGTGCCGATGGTCTCAGGTCGCTCGCTCGGGCACACCGGCGGCACGCTGGATAAGCTGGAGGCGATTCCCGGGTTTCGGACCGACCTGACCTACCGGCAGTTCAAGCGGCTGGTTGCGAGTCCGGGGCTCGCGATGATGGGGCAGACGAAGCGGATGTGCCCGGCCGACAAGCGGCTGTATGCGCTGCGCGACGTGACTGCGACCGTGGACTCGATTCCCTTGATTGCCGCGAGCATCATGTCGAAGAAGCTGGCCGAGGGGATTGATGACCTGGTCCTGGACGTGAAGACCGGCCGCGGTGCTTTCATGAGCCGGACCACGCAGGCACGGAAGCTGGCGCGAAAGATGATCGCCATCGGCGCGCAATTGGGCAAGAGGGTTGTCGCGCTCGTCACGGATATGTCCGAGCCGCTGGGTGAGGCGGTCGGGAACGCCGTCGAGGTGGTCGAGGCGATTGAGGCGCTGAAGGGCCGGTGGCGCGGGGACTTGGAAGAGGTCACGCTGGCGCTCGGCGATGAGATGCTCGTCATGGCGGGGCTGGCCACGAACCCGGAGCAGGCCCGCCGTCTGCTGCTGCGGGCGCTGTCCCAGGGGCTGGGGCTTGAGAAGTTCCGGCTGATGGTCGAGGCCCAGGGCGGGGACCCGCGGGTCGTTGACGACTACGGCCTGCTGTCTCAGCCTGCGTGTCGAGTCGAAGTCCGTGCCGAGTCAGCCGGGTTCGTAAGGAAGATTGACGCGCTGCAGGTGGGACTGGCGGGAGTCCGGCTCGGGGTGGGCCGGCAGGACCTGGATTCGAAGATAGACCACAGCGCGGGGTTCCTGTTCAAGAAGAAGGTCGGGGACAGGGTGGCAAAGGACGATGTCGTCGCCGAGGTGCTGGGTTCGGATGAGACGAAGGTGAGGGAGGTGGCCGGGCTTCTTCCGGAGTTCATCTCGGTCGGCACTGGAGCGCCCCGGCGTAGTGGTATGGTCATCGCCAGGCTGGCCGGGCCGCTGACGCCTCGTCGGCGCTAGCCGGCCTGCGGAAGCCCACAGATTGCACGACTGGGCATGTCCTCTTCCCCTTTGTCTGGTCCTTTGTCATTTCCACTTCCCACTTTCCACTTTGGCCCTGGCGGTTCCCGTGGTTTGACATGCCCGATACCGGGAAATATACTGGGGCAGACAGATGATGAATGACATTGTGCGAATGGCTGAGTCCCGGCGGCGGGGTTCGGGTCGAGAGGAGCGGCATGGCGAAGAACCGGACTGAAGGCAGACTTGATACGGTTATCGGACCGGAAACCAGCGTGAGAGGAGACTTCCGCGTTGCCGGCGGCGTGCGTCTGGATGGCCAGGTCGAGGGCAGCATGGATATCACCGAGACCCTCGTGACCGGCCCGCGGTCGCTGCTCAAGGGTGAGGTGCATTGCCGCGACGCGGTCATCGCCGGTCGGATTGAAGGGAACGTCTTTGCGACTGAGACGGTGGAACTGCAGACCGGGGCACAGGTCTTCGGCAACATCACCGGCAAGGGCCTCGTCATCCAGCGGGACTGTGTGTTCCAGGGCAACTGCGCGATGGTGCCGGCAGAAGGTTGAGGCAGAGGTTAAGGTTGAGTCAGAGAAACGGGGCCGGATGACTTCGGCGGGACAAGGGTGAACCGCCGGCGGTGTGCACTCGCTGCCCTGTTATGCGCCGCGAGCCTGAGCGCGATGCCGGCGATGCCCGGCCGTGGCTCGGCGGTTCGACACCAATGGCCCGGAGCAGTGGACCGCCCCGAGTCGGTGAGGCAGGCGGTTGACCAGCCCGGAAACGTCCTTGTGCTGCTGGTGGATTTTGGCGACAACGTCCAGTCACATGCGAGCGCGGAGTTCCAGCAGTTGTTGTTCGGTTCCGGCAACTCGTCGATGCGCGACTACTATCTTGAGGCGAGCTTCGGCAGCCTGCCAATCGACGGCCGGGTTGCCGGCTGGTATCGGAACGACCAGCCGTATTCCTACCATCTTGGCGACTCGTTCGGCATCTACGGTGATTTTCCGCACAACTCGCAGGGACTCGTCGCAGCGCTCGTGCACGCGGCCGACCCGGACGTTGACTTCAGCCGGTTCGACAACGACCACGATGGGGTCGTGGATGACCTGCTAGTGGTTCACGCCGGACCCGGAGCAGAGGAGACCGGCAACCCGCACGACATCTGGTCGCACAAGTGGCAGCTTTCTGACCCGGTGTTCGGGTCGCCCGGACCGGTGCAGACCGAGGATGGAGTGACGGTCGATGCGTTTTCGGTTGAGCCGGAGCGGTTCGAAGACGGCAGGCTCGAGTCTATCGGCGTGTTCTGTCACGAGTTCGGTCACCTGCTCGGCATGCCGGATCTCTATGATGCAGACTACTCGACGAATGGACTCGGCTACTTCTGTCTGATGGCGGCCGGATCGTGGGCCCGGGCTTCCGAGTCCGACCCGCCCGGCAGCTGCCCGGTCCTTCCATGTGCATGGAACAAGTACCTGGTGGGTTGGGTCAGACCGGATTCGGTCGAGCAGGGAGGCGTGGATTCGATCTAGTCGGCGCGCCTGCCCGCGGCAGCGGCGAACCCGGCGGCCTACCGCGTGCTCGCGAACCCGGGCGGGGCAGACTGGCGGGCCGGCGGCGCGGGCAGCGGCGAGTACTTCCTGGTTGAGAACCGGCAGCGTCTCGGCTTCGACCGCGGACTGCCGGGAAACGGGCTCTTGATTCTCCACGTTGATGAGTCGCAGACGGACAACAGCACCGAGGCGCATCCGCTGGTGGGAATCCTGCAGGCTGACCATGCGCCCGGATACGCTCTGCCGATGGGCGACCGGGGCGGCGACGGGGACTTGTGGAAGCAGAGCGACACGGGCGTCCGGAGCTTCACCGTGCCCTCGACCGCGTTCTATGACGGCGTGCCGAGCGGCGTTGCCGTCTACGGCATATCGGGTTCAGATTCGGTGATGACTGCCGACATGAAGATTACGCCGATGTTTCTCGGCAGGGTCTACTCGTTTCCGAACCCGGTCATCGTTCGGACAAGGTCGGACCGGGCGACGATTGTGTATGCTCCGACCGACACCGAGCGTCTGGCCGGGCGGTATCCCGACTTCAAGGTGCGGATCTTCGACCTTGCCGGCGAGCCGGTCAGGGTGCTGGCCGGGCCGAATGAGGTTAACCCGCAGCACCGGGCAGCATACCGGGACATGAGGAACGGCCAGGGCCGCGCGGTGACGAGCGGGCTGTATTTCTACACGGTTGAGATGGAGGAGAACGGGGTGGCGGAACAGAACGTGGGGAGACTGACGGTGGTGAGATGAGACGTCGGACGTAATGACGAATGACGAAGTCCGAATGACGGATGAGAAGGGAGGATGTAAATGGAATTGAATCTGGCAGGCAAGCGGGCGGTTGTGACCGGAGCCGGGTCGGGCATCGGCCGGGAGATAGCGACTCGGTTCAGCGGGGTGGGCGCCGCGGTGGCCGTGTGCGACGTCGTGAAGGATGCGGCGGACAAGGTCGCGGCTGACCTCAGCGGCAAAGGCGGGCGGGCCGAGGCCTACGCAGTTGACGTGTCCGACTTTGCGGCGGTGCAGCAATTGTGTGAGCGAATCGCAGCCGACCTGGGGGGTATTGACATCCTGGTGAACAATGCCGGCATCACGCGCGACAACCTGCTGCTGCGCATGACCGAGGCAGAGTTCGACCGGGTGATTGCCGTGAACCTGAAGGGCACGTTCAACTTCACCAAGGCTTGTTTCCGCGGGCTGATGAAGAACCGCTGGGGCCGCATCATCAACATCGCGTCGGTCATCGGCCAGATGGGCAACGCCGGACAGGCGAACTACGCGGCGGCGAAGGCCGGGATTATCGGCCTTACCAAGTCCACTGCAAGGGAACTCGCGTCCCGGAACGTCACCGTCAACGCGATTGCGCCGGGTTACATCGCGACCGCGATGACCGAGAAGCTGGATACGGCGGCGCGCGAGGCGTACATTGCGGCAATCCCGCTCAAACGGGCCGGGACGCCCGCGGACGTGGCGGACGTCTGCCTGTTTCTGGCTTCAGACCTTGCGAGTTATGTTACGGGCCAGGTTCTGAGAGTTGACGGCGGGCTGCTGATGTAGCAGCGCGCAGCAACAGCGAGGGGGACACTGAGCGCATCCCCCTCGTTGCTTTGTGCAACCAGCTAGGCCTGGTACTGCTTGGTCCAGCCGCAGGCGTTGCACTTTACGGAGATCGCCGCACACGACACGCTGTCGTCCGGACACGGTTGTGGATGCGGCGCGCTATCTGGCGTCGGCCCGACTGCCGGCGCCGTCCACGTCTTCGTCCCGGTTGCGTGGGCGTGACGATAGGTAGCGATCACGTCCGACGGACCGGGACAGGACTGGTTCTGACACTGGATTCTGACGTCAGGCATCTATGCCTCCCTTTCTTGTGGTTCGACTCATGGCCACACCTTGATGTACCCGCTTGACGGCGTCGAGCGGCAGCTCGAGTTCGAGCCTGCCCGCCGCCGACTTCGGTGCATCTGCCATACTGTGCTCCTTCCGGTTGCCGGTCTTCGCGGCAGCAGCATCTCGGTTCTCCTCGGTCCAGACGCGGCCCTGCCGGGCGTCTGTTTGATGCGGCTGCCCGCAGTGCCAGCGTCTTGTCTTCGGACCGTCCAGCGTAGCACGCGGCGGTTGTTTGTCAAGAGAAACTGGCGCGGCTTCGTCTTGACATGGGGCGGCCTTTCCCTATCCTTGCGATACCACCATGGCGGACGACGCGCAGACGACGATTCGGGACTTGAAGCAGCGGCTGGCAGAGGCCGGCACTGACTCCGGGCGCCTGGCCGCGCTGATGGAGTTCCGTGGCCGGATCGTCTGCCTGCCGCGGGCCGAGGCCGACGGGTATCTGAGGCAGGCGGTCGAACTCGCCCGGAAGACCAGAAACTTCGACGATATGGCGCGAGCGGGTATCACGTTGAGCGAGCTGTGCCGGAACGCCGGGGACATTGCGGCCAGCCTGGAGTGCGCGGGCTACGTGCAGGAGGCGGCCGGGGCGACCGGCAGCCGGAAGCACGAGGGGTCGCATCTCTTCCTGCTCGGTCGCGCCCATCAGGACCGCGGGGATTACACCCAGGCGCGCGAATGCTATGAGCGTTGCCTGAAGGCATGGCGCCTGGCCGGACATACGAAGGGCGTCGGCGCGGCCTTGAACCAGCTCGGCAGCCTGCTCGGACTGCAGGGACAGGCGGCCGATGCGCTGGAGTACTACCAGGAGTGCCTGAAGATTGATGATGAACTGGGTGACGTCGCCTATGGCACGCTCCATCGGTACAACGTCGGCGAGGCGCTGGCGCGCCTGGGGCGGTGGGAGGACGCGGTGGAATCCTACTACCGCGCCATTGCGCTCAGCGAACGACACGGGATGTCGTCGTTGCGCGCATCCGCGCTGAACGCACTGGGCGAACTGTTCCTTGAGCGTGACAAGTCGGCCAGGGCGATTGGCATGTTCACGATGGTTGTAGAGGCGGCCGAAAAGGGCGAGGTGTTGCCCGCGACTCTGCACGAGTCCATGGGCAATCTCGGCCTTGCCCATCGGCGACAGGGCGACTTTGCCAGCGCCGGCCAGGCGTACGAGCATGCGCTGGAGGCGGCCGAGCAGTCCGGTGACCGCCGTGTGGTGGCGATTGTCCTGTGGCGCATGGCCGAGCTGGCTCTGGACCAGGGGGACTTGGACCGCTGTGAAGAACTGGCGGAACGGTCGGCCGCGGTCGCGCGGGAAGTCGGACTCCGCTGCGAGGAAGCCCAGGCGCTGAGGGTCAGAGGGCTGCTGCACTCGGCTCGCGGCGAGGCAACCCACGCCCGAGACTGCTTCGATGAGGCGCTGGCCCTGCTGCGCGACTTGGAGGAGAGCTATGACCTGGCGCGGGTCCGGTTCCACTACGGCCGATACCTGCTTGGTCAGGGCGAGCGGGCCTCCGCAGTGACGCAGTTGAAAGCGGCGTCGCGCGTGCTCCGCAACCTGGGCATAGTTGCCGAAGGGCACGAGGTGAACCGGTTGCTCTTCCAGCAGGAGATTGGCGTGGACAGCGACATGGCATTGCTGAAGGGCATATCCGGGCTGGCGTCGCTCGGCGTCGACCCGCAGGGGCTGCTCGAGCGGGCAGTCGGGCTGCTGCTCGAGGCGCTCAAGTTCGACCGCGCAGCGATTATCGTATGCGGCCGGCCGGTGCTGGTTGTGGGTAACCCGAATCTGGACCAGGTCCTCGCGCTAGGCGCGAGCCAGCAGCTCGTTGTTACCGGATCGATGTTGAGCTGGTCCGTGCGGTACGGTGGGAGTCTGCTCGGCCGCATCTACATGGAGCGAGCCGTGCCCGCAACGGTTGAGCACAATCACCTGGTCCTGGACACGATTGCCACTCTGCTTGCGGCTCCGATTCACCGGCTGGCGGAGATGTCGGTCTGTGCCGCAGAAGAGAAGCCGGGGCTGGCCGGGCTGCGCTACCGGGGCGTAGTCAGTCGGAACCCGCGGATGGCGGATGTGCTGGCCGCGGTCTGCGCGGCGGTGGGCAAGGACGTACCGGTCCTCATTCGAGGTGAGAGCGGAACGGGCAAGGAGTTCATAGCCCGGGCGCTGCACGAGTCCGGCGACCGGGCCGGCAAGCCGTTCGTTGCCGTCAACTGCGCTGCCGTGCCAGAGAATCTGCTCGATGCCGAGTTCTTCGGCGTCGAGAAGGGCGCCGCGACCGGGGCAGCCCTGCACAAGGGCAGGTTCGAGACGGCGGACGGAGGAATCGTGTTCCTCCGCGAGATCGGCGACATGACCCCGGCGCTGCAGGCCAAGCTGCTCCGGATGTTGCAGACGAAGACCTTCGAGAGGGTCGGTGGACGCTCTTCCATTGGAGTAGATGTGCGGGTCGTTGCCGCGACTAGTCAGGCGATCGGCGAGCTTGTCACGCAGCGGAAGTTCAGCGAGGGCCTCTACGGTCGGCTCAACGCGGTCGAGGTGCTGCTGCCGTCACTGCGCGAGCGACCGGAGGATATTCCTGACCTGGTGCGTCACTTTATCCGACGCAGCAACCAAGAGTTCGGCCGGAACGTTGCCGACGTGAGCCCGGAAGTGATGTCCCGACTCACGACGTACCGGTGGCCCGGTAACATCCGTGAGCTTGAGGGTGTTGTCGAACGTTCGGTGCTGCTTGCTCGTGGCGACACTGTCCAGTTCGACGACCTGCCGCCGAGTCTCCAGACTGAGCCACAGACCATTGTGTAGGACCAGTCGGGAGAGCTGCGAGACGTCAGGCGCGCAACACAGAAGAAGGCCACCAGCAACGGGTTCGTGCGACCATGTCCGGGCAAGCGCAGACGAGAGCCCGGAGGGGAGAGGACCGACGATGCCTGATGGCAGGGCGGTGGGCGGGACGTTTGCGCTGTGTCGGTCTGCCACCCCACACAATCGAATCAGCCGCGCCTCGTGTCCCGTGCTTGACACCGAGCCGGAACAGTGGTAAAACTGGACTCGTGGAACATTTTCCGCGCATGACTCTGAAGAAGGCAACTCTGTGAGCGGGTGCGTTCGGCTCAAGCTGCTGACGTTTAACGTCCACAACCTCGGTCGTGCGGACAACTCCGATGCCCGGACCTACAAGACTAAGATTGAGTACCTGGCCGACGTACTGGGACGGCTCGACCCAGACGTCGCCGTGATTGACGAAGTGCGCGAGGCGGGGAGTTTCGACGAACTTGCAGACCGACTTGGAAGGTTTCCGCACCGTTTCCTGGGCGACGCGCCCCCGGTCAATCGGAAGATTCAAATCGGCATTCTGTCGAAGCTGCCGATACTTGAGCACGGGCAGTGGCGCGAGTTCCCGGCCGCATTGCCCGGGCCCGACGGCGAAGCGATGCGGCTCGGGTTCAGGCGGGTGATGCCGTGGCTGCGGCTGGAGTTGCCGAACGGCGAGACCCTGCTGGTCGTGGCCGTCCACCTGAAGTCGCGGCGGGCAGCGGCCGACGAGATACCGGAGACCGAAACGCCCCGGCGGCGCCGGTTGCTCGGACGCTCGCTCTCTAGCCTCATCCGGATAGCCGAGGCCGCAGGGCTGCGCTGCCTGCTCGACGAGGCGATGGACCGTAAGACGGCCGGCCACTACGTCGTGCTCGGTGACTTCAACGACGCGCCGAACTCCATAGCTTTGAGCCTCGTCATGGGTCTGGAGGACGAAGAGGGCAGCGAGCTTGTGCAGAGCGAAGAGCGCCGGCTGTTTCCGACCTCGTGGCGGGTTCCGGCAGAACGCGCTTTCTCCTACGTCGGCCGGGGCCAGCGGCATTTGTTCGACCACATTCTCGTGAGCCAGCGGCTCTCGCTCGGCCTCGCCGCCGCCGGAATCGAGAGTCAGTTGCTCGAAGCCGAGCGCCGGCGGCACAGCGACCATCCGGAAGGCTACCCGCGGTCCGACCACGCCCCGGTCTGGGCAGCATTCGAACTGCCGTCTCGGACCTGAGGAAGGCGACCTCCGTTGATTCGTGCGCGACATCCCGATGTCAAGGCGTGGATCTGTGACCTGTGGCGCTGGACATCGCCCCAGGCAGCCGGTAATGACAGTAACCTGACTGAGGCGTAAAAGGAGCGAACGATGCGAAGAGCACTCGTACTGACTGTGATACTGGTTGCCGCCCTCACGTTCCCATGACGGGGAATACTCTCATGGGCCCGGCCGCGCCTTACCACTGCACCGGTTGGTTCGGGCCCTACAAGATACAAACGGCAGACTAGGAGTCTGTCGGAGAACCTCCGCGGCCCGCAACGAGATGGCGATTTCATGGTCTAATGAATATGGGTATCCAACGCTTCCGTGACTACAATCCTAATCAGGATTTCCTCCTGCCGCCGACACTGCGGGAATGGCTGCCGCAGGATCACTTGGCCAATTTCATCAGCGATGTGGTCGTTACGCTTGATCTGTCCGAGATCATCGCGGCCTATGACCACTCGCAGGGCGGCCAGGCCTCGTTTCATCCGGTGATGATGGTCAAGCTGACTCTCTACGCTTACTGCGTCGGTGTCCCCAGTTCCCGGAAGATTGAGA
>JAPLUO010000442.1 GCA_026397595.1 Caldifarciminota bacterium | reverse complement strand
ACAGATTACGCAGATTCTGGGTTAGGATGCCGAGGACCGGAGAGGATCAACAACAGATGAGCGCAGATGGACACGGATTGGGTCCCGAATCGAACCCGAATCCTGCGTCGCCGCGGGCGGCATTTGCGGGCGGTTGCCAGAAACCTGGCGGCCCCAGGACAGAGGCGGCGGAGAGAAACAACGTCGCGAAAACGACGATCCTGCACGCTTGTAGTACAGATGACACGAAGTGTCTGAGCGGAGCGAAGGGTCTCTCGGATCCACGATAGGGGTTTACCACTGAGGCAAAAGGGCACTCCCGACACCGGAGACACGATGAGAGGACGAAGTAGCAAGGACAAAGGACAAAGCAAGGCAGCGGGGAGAAGTCAGAAGGCAAGAGTCAAATGGTGAAAGGCAAAACTGGGGATGCGGAGAGCGGAAGGATGGACGCGATGAGCGCAAGTCCAAAGTCCGAAGCTCGGAGTCTGCGTCATCCGTGCGATCCGTGGATGGCCACTCCGGTCCTTGGCGGAATCTGTGTAATCTGTGAAATCTGTGGATGTTCCTCCCCGGTGGTTCTTTAACCATGGCTGACGAACCGCGCCGGACGGCAAGCCTTGGCCGAGACGGGCCCGGCATCCTCGCCTCGAACAAAGCGGGCTGGTCAACCGAGCTCCCCTCGATCGAGTCAGTTGTGATTGACGGGCGGCGGCGCATCGTCTATAACGGGCCGAGCATGAATCCGACTCTGCGCGAGCCGGACCTGCTGTGGGTCGAGTCGTACGGAAATCGCCCGGTGCGCCCCGGTGACGTGGTATGCTTCAAGTCGCCGGAGAAGGACACCAACATCGTACACCGCGTCACGTCTGTCCGGGGACGGGGGACGGGGGACGGGGGACCGAAGGACGGCATCCGCACTCGGGGCGACAACAACCCGGGACCCGACCTCTGGGTCCTTGGAGCCGATAGCCTGATGGGGCGGGTAGTAGTTGCGCAGCGTGGCCCGCGGCGACGCCCCATCCCGGGCGGCCGGACCGGCCGAATGGTCGCCTCGAGCGTGAGACTGCGGGAGGCGGTCTGGAGACTTGTTGCCGGTGTCGTGAGCGGTGCGTACCGGGGTCTCGTCCGATGCGGGCCGTTCGACTTCCTGCTGCCCGGCGGTCTGAGACCCAGGCTGGTCTGCTTCAACGGACGTGGGGTGGCCATCTTCAAGCTGCTGACAGGAAGACGGGCAATCGGCCGGTACGACCGTGAGCACAAAGAATGGCAGATTCGGCGTCCGTTCCGGTTGTTCGTCGGCGTACAGACACTGCCTGACCCCGACTCCTCGCTCCTCGCTCTTCGCTCCTCGCTCCTAGAAGCCCGGCCGGCCACCCCTCCGGTAGCTTGCAGACCGTGAAATGGCACCACGTAAGTCCTTGATTATCAATGGCCGCAAGAATGACGATCTTGCGGTAGGTGGCTTTTCGGCCGGACTCCTAGTCCCTAGTCCCCAGTCCCTGGTCCCTAGTCCCAAGTCCCCAAGCCCTGACCCCCAGCCCCTAACCACTAACCCCTAATCCCTATGTCGCCCCCCCGCTCCACGGCCGACCTGCTCCTCCTCTGCCTGTCCGACGGCCGTCAGCCGTCAGCCGTGAGCCGTCAGCCGTCTACCGACTGGAACGAGGTCGCCAATATGGCAGTCCGCCACGGCCTTGCACCACTACTCTTCAAGCGCCTGAAACAAAGCGGCGCGCAGGCAGGCATCCCGGCCGACGCGTGGGAGCGGTTGCGACTGGCCTACTTCAACAGCGCCGGGAGAAACAAGCGCCGGTTTCGAGAACTCCGGACCGTGCTTGGATGCCTGCGCACCGCCGGCATCCCAGTGATTGTCCTGAAGGGAGCCTATCTGGCTGAGGCGGTCTACGGCGATATCGCAGTCAGGCCGATGTGCGACGTCGACCTCATGGTGCCGAGAGCGGAAGTGCCAAGAACCCAGGCAGTTCTGCTTGACATGGGCCGCGTTCAAAGGCACACAGAGGACGTCGAGTGGTGGTATCGGAATGAATGTCACCTTCCGGCGGTCATCATCCGAACCCTCGCCGTCGAGGTCCACTGGACCATTATCCCCGCAGACGCGCCGCTCAGCATCGATACTGCCGGCATCTGGGACAGAGCCTGCACGGCCAGCGTCGCTGGTGTCGACGTGCTGGCGCTGTCCCTCGAGGATTTGCTGCTGCACCTGTGCTTGCACTCCGCCTGTCGCGAGGGCTTCGGAGGTGGGCTGCGTCCGTACAGCGATATCGCCGAGACGATTCGGCGTCACGGCGGCGTCGTGGACTGGCCGCGGGTCGCGGGGCTTGCACGCGAATGGGACGCGGCGCGATACGTGGGCCTGGCACTGCATCTTGCCAAGAGCATGCTGGGCGCAGAAGTGCCTGATGATGTCCTTGAGCGTCTGGTCCCCGGGGGTATTGACCGGCGCATACTCGAAGCCGCGAGAGAGTCCGTTCTCGTACAGACCGACTATCGCCATGTCGTGTCTTTCATGGACCGCTGGGGCGCAATGTCATTTCGCGACAAGCCAGAGCTGTTATGGCGACGGGTTTTTCTCTCCTTCAAAGCGATGGTGGCAAGGTACGCTGCATCTCAAGGCGCGCGTCATCTCTCCCGGTACTATGTGCTGCGGCTCAGGGATATCATTCGGACCCTTGCGGCACAATTCATGAGGCGAGGTCGAGCCACGACCCGGATTCCCGCTCAGGACCGGAACGCCTCGCTGGCCAACTGGCTGGAATCAAGCAAGCCCGTGCGGCAGGGCAAGGATAGGGCAAAGGTAAGGGCAGAGGCTGAGGCCAAGGTTAAGGAGGAAACCCAGTGACCTCTTCCTCAGTTTCTACCTCTACCTCCACCTCTACTTTGCCCATGCCGAGCCGCAAGACTCAGGCCTCGCGCCTCAAGCCACAAGCCTAGAGTCCAGAAAAGCGGGAGCTCTCGCTCCCGCACTCCAAAGCTGTTAGCTGTCATCCGTCAATCGTCTGCCGCCCTCCGCGTTCGCCATTTTGCCTTTTGACCTGCGGCAGAAAAAGCGGGAGCTTTCGCTCCCGCACTCCAAAGTTGTAGACTGTCGGCTGCTAGCTGTCGGTCGTCCCCGGTCCTCGGTCTTCCGTCTCCGGTCCCCCATCTTCCGCCGCATCCGCCACGTGCTTCGAGTACCGGTAATGGTACTTGTAGTAGTAATAGTAGTAGCGGCCGTAACGGCCCGAGCGGTTTACGTCATTCAGCACGAGCCCGGCCAAGCGCGCGCCGCCGCCGAGCATGGCGGCACGTGCGTGGTCAAGTGCTTCCAGCGCGGTTCGGCTGGCACGGACCACCATGATGGTAGTATCAACCAGCGCGCCGATAATCGGGCTGTCGGCCGCGACCAGGACCGGCGGCGTGTCAATCACCACATAGTCGTACTCGCCGGCCAGCCGCTTGAGCAGGGTGCGGAAGGCGTTAAGCGTGAGCAGGTCTGCCGGGCTGGGCGGTATCGTGCCGCAGGGCAGACAAAACAGCCCGTCAAGCCCGCTCGCGAAGATGGCCTCCTCCGGGCTGCTGCTCGAGATGATGAGGTCGGACAGCCCCGGCTTCTTCTTGTGCTTGAACACCGTGTGCAGCGTCGGATGGCGCAGGTCGGCGTCTATCAGCAGGACACGGGAACCGGCCTGGGCCAGCACCGAGGCAAGGTTCACCGAGACGGTAGACTTGCCCTCGCTCGGGCCCGGCGAGGTCACGGCAATCGTGTGCAGCGGGCGTTCTGCGCCGGCGAAGGCGAGCGCGGTGCGCAACATGCGGAAGGCCTCCGCGCCCGATGACTCAACGTCGGTGTGGGTGATGAGGTGAGACGTCACGTCTTCGTTCCGCCGGCGCCGGCCCGTGGTCAAAAGCTGCGGTATGCTACCCAGCATCGAATACCCCCGGCGTTCCAGCTCGCGCGAGCCGTGGACCGAGGTGTCAAGGTACTCCGCCGCCACTACCGAGCCAAACGCCAGGGCCAGGGCCAGCAGCAGGCCGAGGCTGAGGCTCGAGCGGACATTAGGCTTGGTCTGGCCCGCGCCGTACGAGAGGTCGATTATCCGCACCGACGATACCCTACCTACTTCCTGGATGCGCGCCTCCTCGTAGCGCCCGGAAAGCAGCGAGTGGACCTGGCGTCCGGTTTCCACGTCCCGGGTCAGCCCGGCCAGGAGTCGTTCGGCCTCCGGCAGCCGGTCGAGCGCGGCGTCGTTGTGGGACATGGCCTTTGCCAGCGCTTCCTGCCGGATCTTGGACGCGTCCAGCCCGATGCGGAGGGTGAATAGGTTGCTCAAGTCCCCGACCGGGTCGGCGAACCCATGCTGGGCAATCAGGGCCTGGGATTCGATCTGGAGACGCGCCCGCGTACTGTCAATCTGGCGGTCAAGGCCCTGGATTCGCTCCGAGTTCGCGCCAAAGCCGCGGATGATGAGGTTGGTTTTCTCGACCTCGAGTTGATTCAGGGCGGCCTGAAGGTTTGAGACAAGTGGTGACGAGCTGCCGGCAAGGCTGTCCGCCATGCCTTTGCCTTGCTGTTCAATCCGGTTCTGGACTTGCTCGAGCTCGACCTGACTCACCTTGGCGTCGATGGCTGCCTGCTGGTACTGGGCGGCGAGCCCGGACTGCTGGCCAATCACGGCCTGGGTTTCGGCGCCGATGTCCATCAATTGGTGCGCAGTTTTGAACTCTGCCAGGCTTCGCTCGGACGAATCCAGCCTGGCCCCGGCCACCGCGAGCTGGTTCTCGATGAACTGCCGGATTGCCGAGACGTCGAGCCGGCTCAGATCGAGGTCGTATTGCTGATAGGTCTCGACATAGGCGTTGGCGACCGCGACGGCTGCGGCTCGGCTGGGCGCGGATACCACGAGCTGAATGATGTCGGCATCCTTCGACGGCCGGGCCGAAACCGCGGCGCCATATAGCATTGTCGGGTCAGGCAGGCTTTTTGCTACCTGCACGGCCATTCTCCGGCTCTGGATGAGCGCGACGACGTTGCCGGTGTTCGGCTGCCTCGGCCATAAGATTGCTCCCGCCCCAGCTAAGAGGTCGCTCTGGTTGCCGGCCGTGACCATCATGGTCGCATGGGCCTCAAAGACCGGTTTGGTGCGGACGATGGACAGTACGCTTAGTCCCAAGACTCCAAGAAACACACCCAGCGCCAGCCACTTCCGGCGGGCGAGCATTTCAAGGTAGTCATTGAAGCTGGCTGTACGCTCGGACTCTGGTGCAGGGGTCAGCGGTGCGGACGCCGACGTCTTCGACCCTTGGACCCCTTGAATTCCCCCCCCGGTCTCGATGTCCGCGCTCACCTCGCCACCCAGTTCATGATTGTCAGGACGAGTGTGGCGAATGATACGACCGTACTCGTGATAGTGAGTCCATCGCGGATGGAATACCAAGGCGAATCAGGCACCATTACCACATCCCCGGGCGAAAGCGGAACGACCTGCCCGGCATCAAGCATCTTCTTCAGGTCGATTCTCATTCGCTTCTTGGTGGTCGCCCGGACCAGCGTCACGTGCCTCACGTCCGCATACTGAGTCGGGCCCCCGGCCGCGGAAAGCAGTTCCACAAGGTCGGGATTGGCGCTGAGACTGTACGCCCCGGGCCCGCGTACCTGGCCCCAGACATAGTATTTGAAGACAGGTCCCTGTTGGGACTGGGCGGGCTTAGCTGAAGCCCAGCCCGCAACCAACAGGAGCGCGGCGAGGACGGGAACCAAAGACCGGGGACGGAGGACCGGGGACCGGGGAACGAAG
>JAPLUO010000036.1 GCA_026397595.1 Caldifarciminota bacterium | reverse complement strand
TTCGTACTCAGAGCTATTCCGATGCCCGATTCTGAGGACATGCCCGTGATCTCGGGATTACCTGATGACTAGCGACAACCAAAGCAGGCCGTTGACCACGAAATCCAGCCCATTATACAACTCAATGTCGGGTCTAGGGTGCTCATGGTTGCTTGACAGTGAATGACAGAGGATTTATCATCTTAGTCCCCAATGGCCATATCCCGTTCGCCTGTAGAGCTGCTCGAGCAGATCGAGGAGTTGAGCGGCCAGACCGTCAGCGACTGCTATCAATGCGGTTGCTGCACGTCCGGCTGTCCCATCGGCGAGGCCATGGACCCGCCGCCGAACAAGGCAATCAGGCTGCTGCAGTTGGGCAAGGTTTCGGAGTTGCTGGACTCGGATGGGATATGGATGTGCGCAAGCTGCCTGGTCTGTGGCACCCGCTGCCCGAGGGCCGTTGACTATGCCAGGATCGCCGAAGCGTGCCGCGTGCTCGTTCTCCGGTCAAAGCAGAGTAGGGTGGACCCGGACTCGGTAACCGTCCTGGAGCTCGAAGAAATCCCCCAGCAGGCGTTCATTGCCGCCTTCCGCAAATCTTCGGTATGACAAGGTACACGTACTACCCGGGTTGCACGCTTTACACCAAGGCGCGTAACCTTGACCTCTGCGCCCGCAAGGCAGCCGAGAAGGTTGGGTTCGAGTTAGTCGAGATGCCGTCGTGGAACTGCTGCGGCGCAATCTACAACGCAGCCAGCGACGACCTTGCCGCCCAGGTCGGGCCGCTAAGGAATCTGGCCAAGGCCAGCCAGTTGGGGGACAAACTCGTGACCCTCTGCGCGGCCTGCCACAATGTGCTCAAGCGGGTCGCGGACCGGCTGAGCCAGCCGGGAAACGAGGTCGAGCGCGACCGGCTTGTTGCCTTTGTGGACGAGAAATTTGAGCGTCCGGTCAAGGTTCTTCACTACCTGGAAGTCCTGAAGAACGAAATTGGCTGGGACAAGGTCAAAGAGAAGATCACGAAGCCGCTGGCCGGCCTGAAGGTTGCTTCCTATTATGGATGCCTGATGGTGCGGCCCAAAGACGTGCTGGAATTTGGCGACACGGAGAACCCACAGGTGATGGACGACCTGATGCGCGTGCTGGGGGCCGTGCCGACAAGGTTTGACTTCAAGACGGAATGCTGCGGCGGGTATCTTGTCGTGAACCGCCGGGACGTGGCCAAGTCCGCGTCAAAGAAGATCCTGGACAATGCAAAGGCCTGGGGCGCCGAGGCGATTGTCACGACCTGTCCGCTCTGCCAGTACAATCTGGACAAGCTGCGGGTCATGACCGACGGCTCGATTCCCGTGTTCTACTTCACGCAACTGCTGGGGGTCGCGGTCGGGCTGACGCAGGACGAACTCGGGCTGGAGCACAACGCCGGCGACCCGGCGGGGTTCTTGAAGGCGAAAGGACTGCTGTGACGCAAGACGCTTCACGCCGGACGCCTGATGCCGGAATCACGCACGCTGAAGCGCCTGGCGTCGAGCCTCGCGCGTCGAGCGTGAGGCGTGTGGGCGTCTTTGTCTGCCATTGCGGCATCAACATCGCAGGAGTGGTGAGGATTTCCGAGCTGCTGGAGCGCGTGGGCAAGCTGCCGGGTGTCGTTGTTACAAAGGACTACAAGTACTGCTGTTCGGACCCGGGCCAGCAGATGATTCGGGATTCCATCAAGAGCGACCGGCTGGACCGGGTTGTTGTGGCCTGCTGTTCGCCGACCCTGCACGAGACGACGTTCCGTAACGCCTGCGGCGAGGCCGGGCTCAATCCCTACCTGTGTGAGATCGCCAACATCCGCGAGCAGTGCGCCTGGGTTACTGAGGACAAGGACGAAGCGACAACCAAGGCGTGCGGTATTGTCCGGACGACGCTTACCAAGGTGGTTCATGACCAGCCCCTTGAGGCGCTCACCGTTCCCATCAACAAGCGCGCGCTCGTGGTTGGCGCGGGGATTGCCGGCATCCAGGCCGCGCTGGACATCGCCAATGCCGGGTATGATGTCGTCCTGGTGGAGAAGGAACCGTCCATCGGCGGGCACATGGCGCAGCTTTCCGAGACCTTCCCAACCCTGGACTGTTCGCAGTGCATCCTTACCCCGCGCACGGTCGAGACCGGCCGGCACGCCAAGATCAAGCTGATGACCTACTCGGAAATCGACAGCGTTTCCGGCTATGTTGGCAACTTCAAGGTGAAGGTCAGGCAGAAGGCGCGGTACGTTGACTTCAAGACCTGCACCGGCTGCGGCGCGTGCCTCGAGAAATGCCCCGGGCGGACCGAAGCGTGGTTCGAGCGCGGGCTGGTCCGGGGCAAGGCGATATACCGATTGCTGCCCCAGGCCGTGCCGAACCGGCCGGTGATTGACGCCAAGTCCTGCCTCTACCTTACCAAGGGCAAGTGCGGCGTCTGCGCCAAGGTCTGTCCAACCGGCGCCATCCGCTACGACGACACGGACAAGTTCGTTGAAGAGGAGGTCGGTGCGATTGTGCTTGCGACCGGCTACGAGCTGTTCGACGCAACCAGGCTCGGGTCATATGGTTTCGGTCTGGTGCCGGACGTGATTGACGGCCTTGCGTTCGAGCGGCTGCTCTCCGCTTCCGGGCCGACGTCGGGCGAGGTGAAACGGCCGTCGGACGGGAAGGTGCCGAAGAAGATCGTCTTCGTCCAGTGCGCCGGTTCGCGCGATTCGACGACCGGCATGCCCTACTGCTCGAAGATCTGCTGCATGTACACGGCCAAGCAGGCGATACTTTATCGGCACCGCGTGCATGACGGGCAGGCGACCATCTGCTACATTGACGTGCGCACGCCGGGCAAGGGGTTCGAGGAGTTCTACAAGCGCGCGACCGACGATGGCATCCAGTACCTGCGCGGCAAGGTCTCCAAGATATTCAGGCAGGGCGACAAGGTGATGGTCTGGGCCTCAGACACGCTGGCGGGCCGCAAGGTCGAGCTCGAGGCGGATATGGTCGTTCTCGCTACTGCGGTCATCGCCAACCCTGACGGCGTGGCGCTGGCGCGGAAGCTGAAGACCCAGATCGACTCCCACGGTTTCATGACCGAGGCGCACCCGAAGCTGCGGCCGGTCGAGACCCTGACCGCCGGGTTCTTCCTGGCCGGCTGCGGCCAGGGGCCGAAGGACATCCCGGAAACGGTGGCGCAGGCGTCGGCCGCGGCCGCCAAGGTGCTCGCGATGTTCGGAAACACGCGGTTGACCCATTCGCCAACCACGGCCGAAGTTGACGAGGAAATCTGCGTGGGCTGCGGCTACTGCGAGCGGACCTGCGCGTACGATGCGGTCAAAGTCGATCCCGCCAGGAAGAAGGCGGTTGTGAACGCGGCGCTCTGCGAGGGCTGCGGTGCCTGCGCGGTCGCGTGCCCTTCCGGAGCCATGACCCACAAGAACTTTACCAAGAAAGCCATCTTCGAGATGGCGGATTCGTTCTAGGCCACAATGACCAGTGACCAGGTACCAGTGACCAACCCCAAGCCGGAGAATGGGCCAGTCGGTGCAGTGTTGGTTGTGGGGTCGGGAATCGGCGGCATCCAGTCGTCGCTGGAGTTGGCTGACGCCGGGTTCAAGGTCTACCTGCTCGACGAAGGGCCGGCCATCGGCGGCGTGATGGCGATGCTCGACAAGACCTTCCCGACCAATGACTGCTCGATGTGCATCCTGTCGCCGAAGCTGGTCGGTACGGGCCGACACCAGAACATCGAGCTAGTGAACTACAGCGAGTTGCTGAGCCTCGAAGGCGAGCCCGGTCGTTTCAAGGCGAAGATCCGCAGGAAACCGCGCTTCGTCCTCCTCGACAAGTGCACCGGCTGCATGGACTGCACGAAGGTCTGCCCGGTCACGGTGCCGGACGAGTACAATCAGCGTATGGCCAGCCGCCGGGCCGCGTACAAGCTCTACCCGCAGGCGATTCCCAACGCGGTGGTGATTGAGAAGAACGACGAGAAGGCGCCCTGCCGGCTCGCCTGCCCGGCCAGCGTCAACGCGCAGGCGTACGTAGCACTCATCTCCCAGCGGAAGTTCAAGGAGGCCTACGAGCTCGTGCGCGACCGGCTGCCGTTTGTCGGCATCTGCGGGCGCGTTTGCCATCATCCTTGCGAGCAGGAGTGCAATCGGAAGGAATATGAATCCCCGGTCTCGATCAGGACACTGAAGCGGTTCGCCGCCGACTACGTCTGCGCCCAAGGCCCGACGCCTTACGCATCACGCCAGACGCCGGCATCCCTCGGCGTCGAGCCCAAGCCCTTCAGCGTAGAACGTCTTGAGAAGGTCGCGGTGGTCGGCGCCGGGCCGGCCGGTCTCACGTGCGCGCTGGACTTGAGGGCCAAAGGCTACAAGGTGACGGTGTTCGACGCTGCGGACAAGCCGGGCGGGATGATGCGCTGGGGCATCCCGGCGTACCGCCTGCCGCGCGAGATTCTGGACCGGGAGATTGAGGATATCACCGGCACCGGTGTTGAGTTGAAGCTCAGGAGTCCCATCAGCGGGACGGCGGGTGTCAAGCACCTGCTGGGGCAGGGTTTCTCTTCCGCGTTCGTTGCCCTTGGCTGCGCCAAGAGCCGGACCCTGAAGATTGACGGAATGAATCTTGATGGCGTACTGCACGGCATCGAGTTCCTGCACGACGTCAACGCCGGGAAGAAGCCGGCGGTCGGCAAGCGGGTCGTGGTCATCGGTGGCGGCAACGTCGCGGTGGACGTGGCCTTGTGCGCACGGCGGCTCGGTGCCGAGGACGTGACGATGGTTTGCCTTGAGTGCCGCGAGGAGATGCCGGCCCACGAATGGGAAATCGCCGACGCGGTGGCCGAGGGCGTGAAGCTGAACCCGTCGTGGGGACCGCAAGCGATCGCTGGCGAAAACGGCAAGGTCACAGGCCTCCGGACAATCGAGTGCACGCGCGTCTTCGACGACG
>JAPLUO010000228.1 GCA_026397595.1 Caldifarciminota bacterium | reverse complement strand
CAACTCCTTCAGGACAATCTGCAGTTTGTGCACGAAATCGGCCCGGCTCTCTGCGCCGCGTGCCTCCTGAAAGTTCGCACCGGCAGAGGCGCTCGCCCGTACCAGTTGCCCGACCAGATACCTGCCGGTCGGCGAACGCTGCAGCCGCACGGTCAGCGCTATCACGTCAGCCGCAAAGTCCAGCAGTCTGTCCCCAAGGTCCTTCTGACAACTCTGCATTCTAGTCTGTGAATTCTGAGTTCTGAATTCTCCGTACCGGTATCAGTCCTTCTGCGGGCGCAATTGTGGGAACAATATGACATCCCGAATCGTCTGCGAGTTGGTGAGCAGCATTGCGATGCGGTCGATGCCGAGGCCGAGGCCGCCGGTCGGCGGCATGCCGAACTCGAGGGCCGTGCAGTAATCCTCGTCAACCGTCGCGAACTCCTCGTTCTGCGCCACGCCTTCGTCGAACCGCTGCCGCTGTTCCGCCGGGTCGTTGAGCTCGGAGAATGCGTTGCCCAGTTCCATGCCGCAGACCACCGGCTCGAACCGCTCCACCAAGTCCGGGTTGTCACGGTGACTCTTGGCCAGCGGCGTCGTTACCTTCGGGTGGTCCATCACGAACGTCGGGTCGATGATGTGGTCCTGAATCAGCTCGGAGAAGAGCTTGTCCAGCAGCTTGGCCCGCGAGATGTCGTCGCCGGTCTGGACATTGAACCGGGCCGCAACCTTCTTAAGCATCGGCACCGAAAGTGTCATCGGGTCGGCCTCAATCCGCGCTGCCAGCGTGTCCACGAACTTCATCCGCTGCCACGGCCGTCCGAAGTCAACGAGGTGGTCGCCGAACGGAATCTCCGTCTTGCCACAGACTTCTATTGCGAGGAACTTGAACAACTCCTCGACCAGCGCCAGCACGTCGTTGTAGTCGGCATAGGCCCAGTAAAACTCCATCTGCGTAAACTCGGGATTGTGAGTCCGGTCCAGACCTTCGTTTCGGAAGTCCTTGCCGATTTCGAAGACCTTTTCCAGCCCGCCGACAATCAACCGCTTCAGGTACAGCTCGTCCGAAATCCGCATGAACATCTTCTGTTCAAGCACGTTGTAGAACGTCTCAAACGGCTGCGCCGCGGCCCCGCCGTAAATCGGCTGCAGAATCGGCGTCTCGACCTCGGCGAACCCGCGTTCGGAGAGAAACCGGCGCACGAGGCTCGTGACCTTGGTCCGGGCAAGCAGGACCTGCCGAGACTCAGGGTTCACAATCAGGTCAACGTAGCGCTGACGGTAGCGCGTCTCGACGTCCTTCAGACCGTGGAACTTCTCAGGCAGCGGGTGCAGCGATTTGGTGAGCAGTACCAGCTCCTTCACGTTTACCGTCACCTCGCCGGTCTTGGTGCGGAACATATCGCCCCGCGCGCCCACAAAATCCCCAAGGTCGAGCAAGCTCAGGTTCGCAAACGCCTGCTCACCCAGCGTGTCCTTGCGCAGGTAGAGCTGGAGCTTGCCGGTCTCATCCTGAATGTGGCCGAACTGCGTCTTGCCGTGCTCCCGGCGTGACATCAGCCGGCCGGCAACCCGAACCTCGACGGATGGGGTTCGGGGGTTCCGGGGTTCGGGGGTTCCGGTGTCTGAACCTGAACCCGTGAACCCTTGACCCCCTGAACCCGTGCCTGGCGCCTCGAACTCGGCAATTGCCTGCGCATTCGTGTGCGTCCGGTCCCATCTATAGGCATATGGGTTGACCCCGGCCTCGCGCAGCTTCGCCAGCTTGCCCAGCCGGATTTCGCGGTCATGCCCGCTGGTCTGGACTGATGGGGTTCCGGGGTCCTGGGGTCCCGGGGTTCCGGTATCTGAACCTGAACCCTTGAACCCTTGACCCCCTGAACCCATTTTCTGATTCTCGCTCATCGGGCACAACTATATCAGTGGCAGAAACGAAGTCAAACGGACGAATGGACCGTTCCCAAAGCCGTGGCGAGGGACATGACCGGTTCCGCCGAGGAATCGGATCTTGTCCCAAACGGGCTCAATCCCCAGAGCCCGAACCCTGGCAACTGAGACGCTCGTGGGCTCGATCACTTGAACACTCGGCCAAGCTCTGCCCTATGCCATCGCGGTGCACTTGCAGTTCGGCTGTAGCTGGGAATGTAGTCCTTTACAGACTCACTATTAGTGGTTAAACTACTAGCGTGAAGTTCGACTCGACTCGACTTGATGAGCTGCTGTCTGCCCTTGACCGGCAGATATCTCTTGCCGGCGGCCATAATGTCGGCCTCGTTGTCTGCGGCGGTTCGGCTTTGGCGGCTCTCGGGCTCGTGCGCAGGACCACGCGCGATGTGGATGTACTCGGACTGGCCCGAACCGCGCCCGGCGGCATCGTTGTTGAGCGGCTCGAACGACTGCCCGAGCCCCTTGCCTCAGCCGCGCTGAAGGTCGCGCGCGACTTCAACCTACCCGCTGACTGGTTGAACTTGGGACCCGCTCCACAGGTCGGCATGGGCCTTCCCGATGGATTCGGCTGTCGCGTTGAACAGAGGCGTTACGGCAGTCGCCTCACGGTGTACTATGCGAGCCGCTACGATCAGGTTCACTTCAAGCTGTACGCCGCAGTTGACCAGGACAGCTACCACGTTCAGGACCTTGCACTGCTCAAGCCGACCGGAGCTGAACTGCTTGCAGCCGCGCGTTGGACCCTCACGCAGGACGTGTCCAGCACGTTCCGGGACAGCCTGAAGGAGTTCCTGCGCACTTCCGGCCACAGCGATGTCACCCAAGATCTTTAGAGCCGAACTCGGCGAACTGCTGCTGGAGTTGCACTGGCAGCAGTGGTGCGCGCTGGGCGTCGTCGGACAGGTTGAGCCCGAGAGCCATTGGGTACTGGACCTTGAGGCGTTGGTCGTTTCAGTCTCACGGTTCGGGCAAGCGGACGCGAGGTTGCTGAAACGGACAAGGGAGTGGCTGGCGCTGAACCAGGAATGGGTGAGCACACCGCGGCTGAGGCGCATCAGTCATGCGTTCACGCCCGCCTTGGACCCGGAGGTGTTGGTGCTCGTGCCGGACTTGGCAGCGCGCGGTCGGGTGAAGACCGTGAGGCCGGTCGTGACTCAGCCGGTGCTGCTGCAGCTTCAGCTTCGGGCCCTCTTCGGCATGGATGCCCGCGCCGACGTCTTCGGCTACCTGTTGTTCAACAAGAGCGGCAACTCGTCCTCAATCGCACGGGCGCTGTACGTGGACCAGAAACGAGTCTACAACATTCTTGTACGATGGAGCGCCGCCGGGGTCGTTCGACGTGCCCCCGGCGGATACTCCCTTATGCCGGACGCGGTCCCGGCTGCGGTGACCGAGGCAAGAGACCGGACGGAATGGCTCAACTGGACGACGACGTACCTGGCGCTCGACCGACTGCACGAATCGCTGGCCAAGGCGGCCACGGATGACCGCTACATACTGGCATCGTTGGCTCGCGACGTCAGGGCTGAAATCGAGCCGCAAGCGGCAGCGGTCGGCGTTAGCCTGGCCTCTGCCGACCGCTATCCCGGCGCAGCCTACCTTGAGCCGTTCGCGGACGGGGTCATAGCCTGGCTCAGGCGGCTTCTCGGTCGCAGCGAGTAGCCCGAGCGGGCTCAGGCCGTGCATCCTGCGCGCCGCTGTCAGCCGCTGACTGTAAGCTGTAGGCTGTCAGTGACAGTAAGGAGAGAAGACCCCACGGCAAGGCTTAACTGCGTCCCCGTTTCCAGCTTCTCAGTAACTCCGGGGAAGACCGCGCTGGGCCGAATCCGCGACTTGGCATAGGGAAACGACAGGGCGGTCACTGTAATGCGACCGGTTCGCTACAGGATGAGGGCGCAGGTCGTTCGCGGGACGCGGGCGAAGCCCAGGCCCTTCAGCCGCCGGCGGGCGACAATCCGGCTCACACCCTTCAGCGTCGGGGCCTCAGCGACAACACGGGACGAACGGGAGTCTATCGCAACCCAGTTGCCCGGCTTGCCAGTGAACTCAATGGGCGCAAGCCTGCGTCCGCGCTTACCTATTGGGTTTCTCATGGTATCTCAGGATACACTCGGACAGCCTCCTGTCAATCCGCGCCCTCGGCGCGGGCGAACTGA
>JAPLUO010000111.1 GCA_026397595.1 Caldifarciminota bacterium | reverse complement strand
GCCATCTCTCTCGTTATCGCTTGCTTCTCACGCATGGTTAGTACCATCTGGCCATCTCCTTTTAGGTCCGGGGAAGGTCAGATTATGGCTCCTTTCAGCTAGATTCCTTACGTGAGGCAACGACCCCGTTTCGTATAGATTCCTGGTGAGGCAACGCGGCAGCTTGACTTACCATGCGGTGTCGGTTACGATTGCGGGTCCGGGGCGTGGCGCAGTTGGCTAGCGCACCAGCTTGGGGTGCTGGGGGTCGCCCGTTCAAATCGGGTCGCCCCGACTTGTCGTGAAGCCCTGCCATTGAGGCGGGGCTTTGCTTTTCGGAGGTCAGCGGATGTCGCGCAGCCTGTCGACGAACCGGTATCCGGCATACTCGTTCGAGTTGACACACCACCCTGCCAGCGTAACATCATTAGGTAGACGTGCGTCCGGGTAGCGGCATGCAGAGGCAGTTGCCGTGCGGGGAAGACCGAACCGCGGGCATCAGGCACGGGCGGCCGGGCGCAGATTGTCGGTAACAAAAGGAGGACAGATGTACAGATTGCTGCGATTCACGACAGTTGCCGTTGCCCTGGTTATCTTGAGCGGGACAGGATGCCAGAAGAATACCGCGCCTGAACCACCGCAGATTCAGGGCCCGGGCGTGGCCAAGCCTGGAGCCGTCCTGACTTACGGGTTTACCAGTGTCGACCCTGACGGCGACGACGTATGGTACATGGTTTCGTGGGGCGACGGTACGCCGATGGTCTGGTCCCCGGGTCACCCGAGCGGTGAGCGGGAGGAGTTGACCCATTCCTATCCCGACTCCGGGGCCTACTTCATCAAGGCCAAGGCCAAGGACAACGACGGTGCTGAATCCGGCTGGTCGGACTCGGTTCAGGTGGCGGTCGGGTACTTGCCGCCGAACCCACCACTCCGGCCCTCAGGCACCACCGCGTGTACGACCGGTGCTGCTTACACCTATACTGCGAGGGCAATCCACCCACTTGGCGACAGCGTGGCCCTACAGTTCTTCTGGGGTGATAATATCGGGGACTGGGGGCCGATGGTCCCCAGCGGCGAATCTTACAGGACCACCCACGTCTTCGAGACTCTCGGAATCTACAAGGTTGCGGCCAGGGCCAGGGACGCCCGCGGTCTCGAATCAGCGTGGTCGGATTCGCTCGTGGTCAGAGTGGATACGCTGCACGCAAATAACGGCCTCGCACCTCACGGCTTGGTGCTTACCGCCGCTTCGGATACAACAGTCAATGTGGCTTGGTCTGCCCCGGTTGATTCGACCCCGGACCGATACGTGGTTTCCTTCCGGGAAACCAGAACATCCCTGTTTGACTCGGTCGGCGGGACTCAGTCGTTGAGTTTCGTCCATGACCCGATCCACAGGAGCGGGCAGTACCAGGTCACCGCGGTGTACGACAGTGGGCGGTACACATCCTCAGAGACGCCGTCCACGACCCCGATAGCGAACAGCAGCCCGCCGCGAATTCCGGAGCTGAATAATGGGGATGTAAAGACGGGCTACGGCTGGAGCCGGACGACCGGTGAAGCCACGATGTACGATATGACGCTGGCCGACAGCGCGGACAAAGTCGACTTCTACGCTACCGACTTCGCCCAGGGCTACGCCGGTCCGGACTACTGGCTGGCAAGCCCGTTTCTTGCGCCCTCCGACCCGGGTGGCGGCGTACCTGCAGGCAACTGGCACATAACCGAGTTCACGCACCTCGACAGCCTCGCGACCGAGGACAGCCTGCTTCCCCGCTACCTGGAATCGCGTTACCGGGACAGAAGCATCCTTGATTCGTTACCCAGACTCGTCGCCTGTCACACCGAGGACGGCTACTTTGCCCTGGTGAGGACAAATGCCATCGACACCATAAATGGGACGGCGGACGTAGAGACCTGGTTCCAGCTCGTCCCGGGCCTGCGCCTGATTGAGCATTGACGCGGTAAGCGACCCTTCCACCATTGCTCTTGCCCGCGCTACCAGCGGCACAGGCTTCTTGGTTCGTCTCTCTCTGCAGGAAGTGGCAGTCCGCAAGACAACAAGTGTTGACGTGCAATGAACTCGGCCAATACTTGTGAGTCGCAGACCGCAGTACCCCTCCTGCGCCGTCCGCGCCGGCGGGGCATTGCGCCCAAATTCAAACAGTGCGAGGAGGCATAGGTAATGAATCGCCTGAGCTGATGGTTCGTTGCCTGCAGCGGGACCGCGAACGCAACCGCCAGCGCCAGGACCATGGCCGTTAAACAGGGCTTACGCTGTCTGCTCTGGTTGGATACTGTGTGGCACCGCAGGGCGTTGGACGTGTGCCGTAGCGGCGAGGCCGTCCGCGATCGGCTCGTTCTGGGTTCGCCGTCCATTGACTTGCGGGTGATTGCCGCTAGCATCTCCCAGTCGAAAGGAGCAAGCCGATGACCCGATGGGAATATAAGTTTGTGCAGATTGACATCAACCTCAGCCCGATTCTCCGCCTCGCCCGCTGGGGCGTGCAGGTAGCCGGAGAGAAGAAGGCGCGCGAGACAATGGAGAACGTCGAGAGGTACATCACTGAACTGGGCGCCGAAGGCTGGGAACTCGTCGCCGTCGTCAGCGGCAGCGAGCACACGGGCATCATCACCCGTGCCATCCTGTTTCTGAAACGGCCGATCGAGGACGCGTCCGCCGCACGGTCGAGCTGACAAGTCACAGGTCGCAGGCGGAAACTCCCAAGCCGTCCGCTTCTGAGTCGGTCGTCCCCACTCCGACCCTTACACCAACACCGCCGTGCGCCAAGTCCGACTGCGCCTCAGCCAACCGGCATTCCAGGCCTGCTTTGAGCGCCGCGTCAGCGGCGCGGTGCCTTCCAGCGTAATCGCCTCGAACCCGCCATCCGCAGGACCGGCTGCGTCGGCCATTCGTTGCTGGACGCGACCCGGAACCGACACGGAACCGTGAGGCACACAGAGAAAACGCGGAGTTTCGGACCGGGTAAATCAGAATCCAGGATCAGAAACCGAAGCGCATAGTGACCCGACTCCGACTTCTGACTTATGCATTCTGTTGTCTGGATTCCGGTCTCTTATCATGCCGACTCGGTAGCGACTGCGGTTGACTCTATCTCGGTTCCTGGGAGGTGGCTCCCGGCTTGACTATTCGGCCTCTGCCCGATAGCATCTTTCGCCTCGTAGCCGAATACAAAGAGAAATGCAGCCCACTAACCCGAACCCCGACGGCATGAGTCTATTGAAGAAGCTCAGGGACGAACTGGTCGGCCTTGACATCGAGGTCCCGACGTTGTCCGGCGAACGCCGCCGCTACGTCAGCCTGGATAATGCGGCATCAACGCCGACATTCCGGCCGATAATGGAGAAAGTGAACGAGTTCCTCGGCTACTACGCCAACGTCCACCGTGGAACCGGGTTCAAGAGCCAGTTGTCATCCTGGGCCTACGACGAGGCGCGCGAGGTCGTGGCCCGGTTCGTGAAAGCCGACCCTGCCCATCAAACTGTCATCTTCACCCGGAATACGACCGAGTCCATGAACAAGCTGGCGCGGCTCTACCCGTTCCGCCCGGGCCACGTCGTACTAACCACGACAATGGAGCACCACTCCAACGACCTGCCGTGGCGACGGCGCACCCGGGTGGTGTATGTCGGGATGCGAGACGACGGCTCGCTCGACCTCGATGACTACCGCCGAAAGCTCGCCGAATACCGTGGTCGAATCGACCTCGTCGCCGTAACGGGTGCGTCGAACGTTTCCGGCTGGCTCAACCCGGCGCACCTGCTCGCAAGGCTCGCCCATGAGTCGGGCGCCCGGTTCGTTCTCGACGCCGCCCAGCTCGCCGCCCACCGCCCGATTGACATGAAACCAGCCGACGACCCGGAGCACATTGACTTCCTTGCGCTCAGCGCGCACAAGATGTACGCCCCCTTCGGTGCAGGCGCGCTGGTGGTCGAACGCAAGCCCCTGCTCGACGTCGAGCCGGACCAGGTCGGCGGCGGCATGGTTGACGTCGTCTCGCTCGATGGCGCCTGGTGGCGGGGCCTGCCCGAACGTGAAGAAGCCGGCACGCCGGACATCGTCGGCGTTGTGGCTTTGGCAGCGGCAATCCGGATGCTCGAGCGCATCGGCTGGGATGCAATCGTCGAGCACGAGCAAGAACTGACCCGGTATATGCTGAAGAAGCTCGCGACCATTCCGGGTGTCCGCATCTACGGCCAGTCCGACCCGGCGGGCGTCAGCGACCGGCTCGGCGCTATCTCCTTCAATCTTGCAGACCTGCATCACGCCCTGGTCGCCGCTGTTCTGTCCTACGAAGGCGGCATCGCCGTGCGCTGCGGGTGTTTCTGCGCCCACCCGTACATGCTCTGTCTGCTGAAGGTCCCGCCGGACGAAGCTGAGCATGTGCGGAAGGAAATCATCGCGCACGACCGCAGTCGCATCCCCGGCGCGGTCCGCGCGTCGGTCGGCATCTACAATGACGAGTCGGACATCGATGCGCTGTGCAATTGCCTCGAGCGGATAGCGGCCGGCAGCTACAGCGGACAGTACACGATGTGCAAGGAAACCGGCAACTATATGCCGGTGGGCGCGGACTGCTTCGACTTCGAGCATCACTTCGACCTTGCCCCCCGCCTTCCCGAATAGCCCGCGATGAGCGGCGGCAGGTTCGCAACCGCAATCAACTGCATGGACGGCCGTGCCCAGTTGCCGGTCATCGAATGGATGATGCGGGAATACAAGGTCGACTACGTTGACACCATCACCGAGCCCGGCCCGGTTCGGATTCTCGCTCAGGCGACCGACGCCGCCGCGCTCGAATCCATCAAGCGTCGTCTCAGCACATCCGTTACAAGACATGGCTCGTCTCGGGTCGCGATTATCGCGCACTCCGACTGTGCCGGCAACCCGGTTGACAAAGAGACCCAACTCCGCCAGCTACGTATGGCCGCGGCCACGGTTCTCTCGTGGGGCATGGGTGTCCATCTCGACCTGCTCTGGCTCGGCGACAACTGGCAGGTCGAGCGCATCGGCTAGCCGGCTCCGCCAACCGCCTGCAGCCGTTCGCTATTCGCCGCACCGGGCGCAGTCGAACCGCCGAGTAAATCCACCGTGCCAAGCAGTCTCGAACCCGACGGCGGAGTCGGCACAAACGGCGTGCGCGACATCGCGTCCGGCGTCCACTTCGTGCATTCGACAATCGACAACCATCAGTCGCAAATGGCGAGGGTCGTCCTGACCAGGTAGCGGCGCGCGGCGGACGACAGCCCTTCGGGGCGGGCGGAAGCCTGCCCCGAACCTTTCAAGAGGCACGCCTGTTCGCGGACAGGAGCACGCTCTGCGGCCCGCGGACTTCTGGTCTGAACCTGCTTCGCATGTCGCCGCTTGCATCCGATTGCGACGCTGCTTGAAACCCTGCAAACCACAGCGGTTCCAACGGACATCAGCCCCGCACTCGCCCGTCCGCTCGCGCCCCGACTCGCCGCCAAACCAAGCACTGTACTCTGGAATCGGCAATTCACTCTGCACTTCAGTCGGCATTTTGCTTGGCACTTCA
>JAPLUO010000473.1 GCA_026397595.1 Caldifarciminota bacterium | reverse complement strand
GAACGAGTTGAGCTCCAGCAGCCGGGACTGCGTCACGTCGGAACGGACAACTCAGAATTCAGAATGCAGAGCTTCCGGACTCTCTGACTTCTGGTTTCTGGTATCTGACTTCTGCGTTATCCGGCTTTGGATGCCGCCCGTCTCCCGTCCTTCCCGCCCGGCATCATGCTCAGAACGGGAACCCGCGTTCGCGCCCCGGCCTTGTCCACGAGGTCAATCGCCTTGTCGGGCAACTGATGGTCTGGGTCAAAGCGCACGGAAAGGTTCACTGCCGCCTCAAGGGACTAACGAATGACTAATGGCGAATTCCTAATCAAGTCCCAATGGACGGGAATGTCCAATTGGGCATTGGGCATTTCTGCATTGATTAGGAATTGGGAATTAGGAATTGGCGCGGGCGCGGTACTCGGCGATGGTTGTGGCTCCGATGCAACTCAGGTTTCCCCGGGCCAGCGCCGGCTTCATGATGTTGGCAGCGTCCATGCTCCCCTCGGCCCTGCCCGCGGCGCGCGTCAGGAATCTCCTACCGTGCTACCGGAGAATGAGAAGCAGACAGGCAACGACGGCAAGCGTCGCTAGCGCGACCACGGCCAGTACCGTCGCGAGGCATCCGGAGCGACGGGGCGAGAACGCATCCTCGGCCAGTGTCGGTCTTGCAGCAGGCAAGGCGTCCGCTGTTCGGATCATCGGTTCGGGACGCCACGTTGATGGGTCCACTATGCTCTTGGTCACCAGCTTGAACTCCATTCCTCGCTGGCGGCAGAACTCGTCACCCGCCCGGAGCTTCCGCTGCGTGTTTCTATCCCCCAGAAGGTGCTCGCCTTTGACCTCACGCAGTTCCTTGTCCCCACCGGCAAGCTCTACCAAGAAGTCCGGCTCGTAGTGCCCGCGATTGCCAAGCCATTTTCGGTACGGAATCCTCAATCCGTGGTGGCGGGTCCAGCGCACAACAAGCGGGTCGCGGTCCAGCTCATCCATATATTGAAGCTCCCACGAGGAATCGTACCACTCCCGTCCGCCGTGGCTGCTCTTGCGCCAGCCCGACGACCATCCACGCAGGTACTGTGCCGTCAGACCTCCCGCGTTATGACTCTGAAGGCCATGCCTCGCCGGCGGCAGAACTCAGCCCCGGCCTTCAGCTTGGCCTCAGTGTCAGCGCCTCCGAGCAAATGCCCGCCTTTGACCTCATGGATTTCCTTCGACCCGTCATTGCGTTCAAGGATAAAGTCAGGGTTGTAGGTCGCCTTGGTGCCGTCCGCCTTGACATACGGAATCCGCAGGGACCGACAGCGCTCCCAACGTTTCACCGCCTCGTCGGCGTCAAGCTGCATCATGTAGTCACGTTCCCACGTGGAGTCGTAGGGTTCGCTCTTGCGCGTGCAGCGCTTCAGACCGTCGAGCACACCGCGCACGCTCACGCCTCGGGCGGCTTGTCGAGGATAGCCTTGAGTAACGGGTGCCGGTTCAGGTTCCGCCGTACGTAGTGAAGGCTGCCCTGCAGGGATAGGACTTGGAACTCGGATTCGCACTGCCCAATAGTCTTGCCTCCAAGGAACTTCTCGCTGACATGCCACAATAGCGCCCGATACAAGGCGCTTATGCCGCTCGGTGGCAACCCGTTCTCCAGTAGCAACTCTCGAGCCAACTCGACAATCTGATCGCCCAGCTCCTGTCGGCGTTGCTCAAGCGGGATTCCCTCCGAGGGGGGAATGAAGCCCTCCGGCGCGTTCCTTTCGGCGTCGGAGTACGCAATCGTGGTCACGAACCCGGTCCCGGTCAGGTCGCGTTCGCTCTCGCCTGTGCGCTCCTCACGCGACACGGTTACGTTCTCACGCGGGTACTCCAATTGCGACAGGAACGCGCGCCAGTCCTGCGCCAACGGTTCGTAGACGACCTCGTCCGGCTCGGGCAGGATGACCTCTTCGCCCTCATCGCCTTCTTTGATTTCGGGAAGGACTATCTCATCCGGCTTCAGCTCCAGCTCAGGGGCCTCGTCGAGGTCTATCTCCTGCTGCAGCCCGACGTTCTCCTTCACATAGGCATCAATGAGTTTCCACAGCCAGCCGTGGTCGAGCTTCGGGTGGTCCACTACGAGCAGTCGTTCTTTCACGTCCTTGTCGCGCGGCTTGATGCGTCGGAGGCCCCGGCCGATGACCTGCTGTCCGTACACGGGCGAGGAAAACTTGCGCAGCAGGCATATGACCGACACCGGCTTCACGTCCCAGCCCTCGCGCAGCATCAGCACACTCACGACCGCGCTGTGCCTATCCTCATCGGCGTCCGTGCCGATTGTCATGGCCGTTCTGAGTTCTCTCTCCCGCTGCTTGACGTCAACGTCGGTTTCCTCTTCGTCTTTCGATGCGATAACGAAGGTCTTGAGTCCGAACTCCTGTTCCAGCACCTTCTTGGCGCTGTGGGCGTCGCTGATGTTGATGGCAACCACGAACAGAATCGGCCGATAGTCGCCGCCTTCCTGGACATCATACCGGCGCCACTTGCCCGTCCCGCCGCTGCTCACCAGTTCGGCCGACTCCACGACCTTGCCGCCGGCCCGCTTCACCTGGTCAACCCACCGCCGCTTGGCCATCTCCAGTTGCTGCCGTAGCGGCTTCGGACTCATCACCCACTTGGTCGCGGGAATCCGCTTCGCGTCAATCTCCTCCCACGGTACTTCCTCGACGCGCACAATCTCGTTGGTCTCTATGTCGGTATAGGTCAACTCGACGGTCTTGATGTTGGGCAGGCATACGTACACCGTCTTGATGACGCCGTCGCTTACCGCCTCTTTGATGGGGTAATGGTATATCATCCGGCTGCGTGGAGTCTCGCCGTCAGCCCGGCCCGGCGTGGCGGTCGTATCCACTCGCAGCACGGTCTTGCCCGACCGCGACAACGTGTCCAGAATCTCGTCGTACATGGGCGCGACCGTATTGTGTGCCTCGTCGTTGAACACGGCAATCCTGCCCAAGTGGTTCAGGATAACGCCAAGGTTCTCCTGCCCCCTGAAACTGGATTGGTAGAGCTGGTGGATGTTACCGAGGACGACAGCCGCACTCCTGATGCCGGCGCTGCCCTCACCCGGCTTCAGAACGTGCAGGGTCATGTCGTGCATGCGGTGCTTGAACTCGGGCGGAAACAGGTTGAAGTTGGGCCATACCAGGTCCGGGTTGTCCACCAGTTGGCCTTTGCCGTTCTCCGTCTTGAACCGGAAGTCCTTTGCCAGCCGCTCGCGGACTATCGTGTTCGGTGTCAGCACCAGGAACGACCTGACGTCATGGCACACCCGCAGGTACGCCATCAGCGCCGCGATTATCTGGGTCTTGCCGCCACCGGTAACGACGTTCAGCAGCAGGTCTTTCCACCCGGCGTCATGGGGCTTCAGGACTTCGTTCGCGTAGATAGCGCGCTGCACCGCCTCCATCTAATGCGGCCAGAGCGCCTTGGCTTTCGGGTCAGGAGTTCGAAGATGGGTTAGATAGTCCCGCGCCGCATCGCAGGCCGCGGGCTCGCGGAACCCTGACGTAACCCACGCCTGATAGCCCTTCAGCACGCCGCCCTGAAAGGAATTGTGCATCTCGACTATCTTCGCTGGAGGCATACCGTCTAGCTCACTCCGCTGCGGGCCTGCCGGACTAGAAGCCGATGCGTGAGTTCACCCACTCCCACGCGTCCTTCGGCAGCCAGCCCTGATACGGACGGGTCACCTTGACGACGAGAAGGTAGTCGTTGGCGTCCATGTGAAGACGGAGTCTCGCAGCTACCTGGTCCGGCGTCATCGCGGTCTGGACCAGCCACGTCGAATCAAGGAAGTGCCACCACTGTCCCAGCGTCTTGATTGCCTCATAGAGCGCGTCATAGTTGCGGCCCGGTTGCTTCAGGTCATAGGTAATCAAGAGGACCATCAGCTTTCCTCCTTGCCCGGCGGCCCGCTTTCGCCGGGAGTCTGAGGAGGCGTGGCTGACGGGGTTTGTTCGGTGCCGAAGATGCGGTTCCTCTCGATGAACTCGGCGACTCTCGGGTTCGTGGCCGCCCACGCCAGCCGCCAGACAAACTCGTGAGCGGGAATCGTCCTGACGCCGTTGACCGCAGTCGCGGCATCGGCCGTGACGAGGTACGCTGCACGCACCCGGCTGCTGCATTTCTCTATGAACTCAGACAGCCCTCGATAATCATCGGGCCTTATCTGGTGCTGGTATTTCACTTCGATGGGAATCAGTTTACCTTCGCTGGTTCGAACGACGATATCCACCTCGTGGTCGGTCTGCGGATTCCGCCAGTAGTACACGGTAGCCAGGTTCTCTTGTGCCCACGTGAACACCTGGTTGAAGACGGCGGTTTCTACCACCGGCCCCATCTCCGCCGGGTTGTCGAGCATCGCCGCGCCGCGCCGCATCACGGCATTTCGCAACCCCGGGTCAGTAACGTACACCTTCGGGTGGCTCTTCACGACCCGGTTCTCGGTCGGGCTGTACCGTAGCGAGCAACGGACAAGGAACGCCTGCTCCAGGTAGTGTACGTACTGGTTCACTGTGGACGGTGCGACCTGGAAATCCTCGGACAGCTTTCGGCGGTCAATGATGTCCGACGAACGGAAGGCGATTGCCAGGAAAATCTGCTTAAGGGACAGCAACTGCCTGACGCCGAACAGCGCGGCCATGTCGCGGTTGAGCACTTTCTCGGCGATGTCATCAGATAGCAGGCGCTGTGCTTGCGCGACCGTGTACTGCGCACGAGCGAGTTCCGGGAATCCGCCCCTGAGCAGATACTCTCGAAACTCCGACCGCACCATCTCAGCAGTCGTGGCGTCCAGCGTTTCGCAGTCGTCCGGATGAGCCAGGTCAAATCGGGTTGGCGGTGGCTTGGCGTCTCTGCCATGCAACACCGCGAACTCCACCAGGTTCAAGGTGGGCACGTGCACATCGATCCAGCGGCCGACGCCCTCCGCAGGCCCTCGGGCCTGAAGCGTCGCTGCCGCCGAACCGGTCGCCACGATGCGGCGCTTCACCGGCTCCTGCACAAGGGTCTTCAGCCACCTCGCCCAGTCGTGCGTGTACTGTATCTCGTCAAGGAAGATGAACTTGAAGTCGGTCGTGCTGTTGCCCGCGCACTTCCCGGCCTGCTCCAGCAGCTTGCGCAGGTTGGGAAACTGGAACAGCGGGTGGTCGAGCGACAGGAACAGGACGCGCTTCGGGGCTACGCCTTTGGCGAGCACGTGGTTCACAAGCTGATACAGTGTCGAGGTCTTTCCGACCCGACGAGCACCCAACAACATGACCGCCCGCTGACTGCTGCCGTTGTCCACGAACTCCAAGGCATCGTAGAAGGCGTTCCGGTGAAACGGTCTCAGGAACTCCGACGGCAGACGCCCTTCCTGCCACCATGGATTCTGCTCCTTGATGGCAAGGGTCAATTCCTCGTCAGAATACCAAGCTTCGGCCTTCTTTCGTGGCATGGTCAGTAATCTCTTCCTGTCATTATCCGCGATTATGCGCTCACTGCAAGTCGGCCCTCTCCTTCGCCTGCCTTATCGCCTCGACCCAGTTGATGCCCTAGTTCCGCGCGCGCGTCGTCCTGGCCCGTCTCGCGACCTGGGTGAACTTCTTGGCGAGCTTGCCGAAACCCTTCGGGCAGTTGGTGGCAACCTGAGCGTGCCGCAAGTACCCGGCTACCAGCCGTGCACACTCCCGATTCCAGCAGTCGTACTCGATCACGGGGGACGCGGCTACGAACATGCTTGAGAGGGTGCGCTTGGGGTCGGGGTCCTTCTCGGGCTTCGCCGGCAGATTCGGGGCGGGATCAACCTTAAACACATGCTTGTTGAGGTATTCGATGTCGCCCAAGACCCATGCTTCGGTCTCTTGTATCGCCAAACCGTACACTGCAGGGAACCCAGATGCACCGCGCAGGACGTCGCGTATCTCGTCTTGTACAGCATCGGTCCTCAGCGAGTCAATGACCACCACTATCGTGTCGCATCCGAGTCTCTGCCACTCTGAAGGTGAGTTAGTATGCAGGTAGATCAAGTACTCGAGCTGCTTGGGGACTTCGCCAGCGCCATTCGGCTGGTAGGGCATCTGGCGGAACTCAAGTTGCTGATTGTAGAGCGGGGCAGCTTCGCGATGAAGCTGGTCCAGCAGTGGAGGGATGACTTCCTCATCTATCTCGCCCTCGACAATCAGCCCGATTCTCACTTGGCCCCCCCGCCAAGCACATTCGAGTACCACAGGTCACCGAGCGAGCGGTTCAGCGCCTCCGCTGCCTTCAGGACATCGGCTCGTCCCCTGAGCGGAATGATGCGGGGAACAGAATCGTTCTTGCCCTTCTCGAAGATGTGAACGCACTCCGGGCTGCTGCCGAATTCACTGAGGACGTAGGGCGAGTGGCTGGTCATGAATACCTGCATCTTGCCAGGTTCCTTGCGCTCGGCCAGTGAGCGCAGATGGCTGATCACCTGCGATATGAGGTGCGGATGGATGCCGTTCTCCGGTTCCTCAAGTGTGATGATGCGTGGTGGGTCTGGTGAGTACTTGAATGACAGGACAGCTAGCATCCGAAGGAAGCCGTCGCTGGCGTGGTCTGCCGGATACTCAATCAGCTTGTCTCCAATTCTCTCTGTGATTGCGAGTTCGTGCCAGCCCCACGTCCGCTTTCCGGTGCTCTGTATCCCCTCGACGCGCGGAAAGAACCGCTGCAGCATGGCCAGCAACTCCCCGGCCTTCGCCGGCTCGTTCTTGGCGAGATACGCCAAGAAGCCCGGTAGGCGCTCGCCCGATGGCCCCAGACGCTCGGCCAATCCCTGATGGGGCTTCTTCAAATCGGCGGGGTTCCAGAGGAGGAAGGACTGGAAACTTCCCAAGTACTTGCGGAAGCGGATGATGCTCTTCACCGACGGGTCGGCCTCTTTCAGACCCTGCATGACGGACGACGGCAGGTTGTACAAGCTTTCCACGCGGAACGTCTTGGTTTCTTCATTGAGTATCTTGGTGTCTCGGCCGGTCCGGTCTATCAGGACTACCGGTTCCCCAGACTCGTTCTTCATCGTCAGCCGTTCGCGTCCGATTCCCAGGTGTTTCCGAGGCTGGAGGTCCACTTCGTAGGTGTAGACCACGGGGGGGGAGTTCGCGGTGTCTCGCAGATGATACTCCGCCGTCCACGACATAGTACTCCGGAGGTTCTTCTTGTGAGGTAGGTCACGATAGTCCCACCCCTTTTCTTCTTTGAGGTACTCGGTTATGGACGGCCGCAACATCGCAGGGAGTATTCCTATCGCCTGCAACACACTCGACTTCCCGGAGGCATTTGGTCCAATGAACAGGTTTACGTTCTCGAACTCGAACGACACACCATCCAAGCTCTTGAAGTTGCGTATGGCCAGTTTCTTCAGCATATCAGCTCCTCACTCCACTCTTACCTTCATCAGCTTCGTCCCTTCGCCGCCGAGGTCATCCTGGACCCGGCAGGCGATGGTAACTTCGGTTCCGGGTTCGACTTCCTCGAACTCGTACTCGACCACGAGCAGGCCCTCAAACCCGTGCTCGCCTTTGCCCTTCTTTTCCGTGCGGCAGAGTTGATAACCCTGCGACGCGGAGAAGATGCCGTCGCGGAAGTCGAAGTCCCATTGCACGTTCACAATCTTGCCACCGGTGTTCATCGAACGCGCCTCAGACACGTCGAACTTGTACTTGCGAGGGCCGAGCCGCGTCACACCGATGCGCGGCACGTCCGGCGGCAGGATGAAGGAGAAGAACTGCTCTCTGTACTTTGGATGCCGCCGAGTCACGTGCGACTTGAACTCCTCGCCCTGCATCGGCCAGAGCTTCAGCCTGATGAACTGAATCGGCTTCTGCTGACCCAACGCCATCACCTGTTCGGCGTATGCCCGCGCCTTCGGGTCAATGCCCCACGCAATCATCACGGCCTGCCGTTCCTCAGGCTTGCGGCTCTTCATCACCGTCTGCGCAAATGCCTTCACGTCCGCAGCAGTGATGACGTCCGTCTCCTTCGGCCCGCCGACCCACAGCAACTCGTTCTGCTTCACGCCGTGGATGTTCGGGTCAGAGCCTGTCCACTTCCGCGCTCCGTAGCACTTCACCACGAACTCACGGAACGCCTCATCCGGCAGCCGAGTCAGCCGGTTGATTTCATAGATGCCCCAATGCTCAACCGAGTAGCCGGTCATGGTCAAAGGTGACGCCTCGACCGCCTTCTTCTTGGCATCCTCAACGCTGGTCAGAGGCGCATCGTGCACTATCTCGGTGAAGAGCCCTTCACCCTTCTTGACCTTTGCCGCCTTCTTTGCCTCTTTCAGATTCGGCGCGAGAATGCGCGCAATCCTGTCCGCGGTCAGCGCCACCGCCACCCGCGAAATGTCGCAGCATATCCACCTGCGGCCGAGCCGCTGCGCCACCGCCGCAAGTACGCCGCCGCCGCCGAAGAGATCGGCCACCACGTCGCCCTTGTTGGATGAAGTCCGGATGATACGTTCCAGAAGGGCTTCGGGCTTCTGAGTTGGGTAACCGATGCGTTCCTCGGCGCCGGCATTGACCGGTTCGATGTCGGTCCAGATGTCGCGCACCGCGACTCCCGGCAACTCATCCAAGGGAGTGCGCAGCCTTGGAAGCCCTCCACGGGAGAAGAAGATGTGGTCGGCCGCCATCAACCTGTCGATTTCCTTCTGGTCGTACTGCCAGTGGCGTCCCGATGGCGGAGAAATCTCCTTGCCACCGAACCTACGCGATGGACCTGGCCCTGCGCCACTAAGATCCGACACCCGGTACAATGTGCCGTCCTTGTCCCTCATCAGATCATGGCCTCGTACGGTCTCTTCGGTCTGAGGAACCGATGGCGGGTTCCACGTCATTCCCCGACCGCAGGAATAGAACAGAAGGCTATCGTGAACGCGTCCGAACCGCGACCCGGCCTTACGTCCTGTCGTTCGTTCCCAGATGATCTCGTTGACGAAGTTGTCGTACCCGAACAGCTTGTCCATTTCGATCTTCATGTAGTGGACCGCGTGCCCGTCCAAGTGGACGTAGATACTGCCGGTCGGTTTGAGCAGGCGCTTCATCTCGTACAGCCGGGCGTTGAGCCAGATAAGGTAGCCGGGCATGCCGCCTTCCCAGATGTCGGTGAAGGAGCGGACTTCGTTCTTGTCACCGAAGATGATGTTGTAGTTCCGGCCGGAGAAGAATGGCGGGTCAATGTAGATGAGGTCTATGCACTCACTCGGCAGCATTCGCATGACGTGCAAACAGTCGCCGAAGAAGAGCCGGTTCAGACCGTTGGGGAACAACTCGTCTTTGGTGTAGCGCCGCTTCGCAGCGGTCTCAACCGTGTCCACAAGTTGGAACGGTAGCTCGATGCGCGGGTAGTGCTGCTCGAATCGCTTCTCGGGGTCGTAGCCCATCGGCTCCTCGGCCACCGGCACGTGTCCGAACCGCGCCGGAATCTTGAAGAACTGCTTCTGCTCCGGCAGCGCTACAGCAGCAAGTTCGGGCTGGCCGTCGTCTGTCTCCGCGTCAGTTCTTTTCTCTGCCATGATGCTCCTTAGACTGGGAATCATAAGACTGGAGGTGGTGAAGTCAAGCCCGCGCGGGCGGGGTTGCGGACAGGCGAGGCAATACGCTTGCGGCGGGGCGCGGCGGAGGCGATGGCGGGTGCAGAACAAGACTGAGGAGAGAGGAATGAGGAGGGAGGACGGAAGGCGGAGGATGGAGGAAGGAGGACGGAGGAGGAGGAAGAAAGACCGAGGTCGGAGGATGGAGGATTCACGTCAGAACTTGAGGACGGAGTGCCGAGGCGGCGGCGCAGTCGTCGGGTTTGGCCGGATTTGGCCTTGCATCAGTGAGGATGGAGGAGTGAAGATGAAGGATGGAGGGCGGAGGACGGAAGATGGAAGATGGGGTCCTAACCGACGCGCAGCCGACGCGCGGCGGGGCCTTTGCGCAACGACCGGATGTAATCAGGTATTGTCATGCCCCTCGACGCAGCCTGCCGGGCAATTAGTCGCTGGGCAATGTGGACTTGCTGCAATGCGGGGTCGTTGGGAAACTCCGACGCTACCGTCTTCCTGATCTTCCTGAGTTCCGTCATGGATGACTTAGTCATGTTTCCTCCTAAAGCAGTTCGGCGGGCGTGGCGATCTCGGTCGAGCCAAGACCGCTCAGAGTATTCACCATCCTGGCTATGTCCATGGTCTTCCTTCGCACGATGTGCCGGAAGTTCCAGCTCAACAGGTAGTCAATGCCGTTGACCGCGGAGATGGCAATGTGAAGCGCATCATTCAGGTACGCCACCGGCACAGCGCCGTTTCGGATGTACTCGTTGGCGAGACGTTCTGCGTCGTCAGTCAACGCCAGCACCGGGAAAGCCCCGGCGACTTGCTTCATCCGGTTGCGCAGGATGGTATCAGGTGTCTGCTCGATCTCGACGACGGTGACTTCCGAAATGAAGACCCTGAAATCCGCCGCCCGCCGAAAGAAGGCCTGAGTGAGCGCCTGCCGCTCCGGGTTAGCCTTGTCGAACAGCGCCGAGACAACTGAGGCGTCAAGGTAGACGCTGGCTCTTGGCCGTGTGCCCGTCCTCGCTTGCACGTTCGGTGGACCCGGCTCGGAAGGTGAGCGGCGCGCAGCCCCATTCGGCTCAGTCCTGCGATTGGCCATACCCTATCATAGTGCGGGAATGCGTCTTATCAAGCTCAACCCGTCATTGCGTCTCAGTCCTGCCTGCTGCGCTTGCCGGCGGAGCCGCGTCTCGCAGTAGCCGTCGGAGAGACAACCGTCGCGCAGTCTTGGTCGAAGCGGTCAACGAGCCGCAGGCGGGCGTCGGGCGCGTTTCCCATCAGGGTTTGAGGATAGCCGGAGCATGTGAGGAGTCAAGTCAATGGTCAAAAGGCAAAGGTCAAAACCACGGAGAGGAGCGGAAGGGAGGCGACGGAGAAAGGAAGACAGTGAGGCGGCGGAGTCAAGTCAAAGGTCAAAAGGCAAAAGCCAAAAGGCAAAACTGCGATGTCCTATAATTCCTGTAAATTCAGGGACGATTTTGACTGGAAAGAAAGAGGGCGTAAGCTCCAATGTCCGTTAAACAACCGCCGGCGATGACCGGCAGAGAGGATACTTACGCCGTGGAGAGAATACCACCGAG
>JAPLUO010000359.1 GCA_026397595.1 Caldifarciminota bacterium | reverse complement strand
GCCCCCTTTTTGAGCAAAGCGACGCCTGCGCGTCGCCTCATCTCCAGTGCAGCAAAGTCTCGTCTGATCATCAGTCTGCTCATGCGGAATTATACCATACTCCTCCCTTCTTGTCAAGCTATTTATGAGAAGGTCAGTAGCTGATGTCCGAGACACCACGCGCAGGATCGCTTGCATCGCGTATATGAACGCGGCCGTCGATGAAGCCCGTCATCGCATGTCCGCCCTGACTGGTCGAGACGAGACAGATGCGCTCGTCGAGGTTGGGACGATACACTCATTCTGCCTACAGAACATCCTCGCGCCGAACTACTGGCGTTGCGCCCACCTAGCCAAGGGATTTCGCGTGCTGCCCACAACTAGCGGCGAGTATGAAGCTCTAGTTGATAGGATTCGGACCGAACATGGACTCGACCGACGGTCAATCGCCGACTTCGAGCGGCTCGAACGAGGAAGGCCACTCCCCGAGTGGATCACGAGCGCGGCCGCCGACGCCTACTGGGCTTACCTTGCAGCCAATTCTTACGTCGACTTCAACGATATCTTATACCTCTCAGACTCGATTTTGCGTACGCACACAGTAGTGTCACGAGGATTGGCGGCCAAGTACGCTTGGGTGCTCGTGGATGAATTCCACGATACGAGCGACCATCAGGTGGAGATACTCAGAGCGATCGCCGGTCACGGCTGGACTCGGTTCTTCATCGTTGGCGACCCGCTCCAATCCATCATGGGATTTGCGGGCGGCAAGCCGGAGCTCATGGCCGATTTCGGAAGCGAGATCCAAGCGGACGACAGCATTCGCCTTACCGGCAACTACCGTAGCTCCAGTAGGCTTGTCGCGTTGGCCGAGTCAATTCAACCGCGGACACCTAGCATGGTGGCCGTCGGCGAGACCAGATGCTGCGAGCACGACCCAGTCTGGATCCACACGCAGCGACTCACAGACGCCATGGATGAGCATTTTCTGCCAGCTATCAAGGACAACGTCACCCCTCTTGGCAAATGCGCGGTCCTCGCGACGAACTTCTTCATCCTATACGACATAGGCAGGCATCTGCGGTCGGTCGGAGTCCCGATTGTCGGACCGGGGGCTCGCCCATACCACAGGGCTGATCATCTAATCGCCCCTGTTGCCGAGGAGTTGGCGACATGCACAGTCGTGAGAGATGCAAAGCAGTTTCGACTCGTGAGATACAGACTAATGGACATGGTTATCAACTGCAACCCGACTCACGCCCCGAGATTCACCTCCTTCGAGTCACAGGTTGCCACTGCGCGGTGCATGAGGCTCGCGGAGCAGCTCTCCGCCGATCAGCCGCTTGCCCTGCCTTTTCTGCTTCTGCTTGCGCGTGGCGTGGCGACGATCCTCCGGGAGCACGAACTGCTCTCCGAAGACTCCGCCAAGATGGTGGCACAATCGGGAGCCAGCATGGGCGAAGACATTCGCAGTCGCAGGGACATCAACGCGCAGGGTCTTACGACGCACGAACTCGGAGTATTCGCGCATGGGGACACGAGCATGAAGCTGCTCACCATCCACAGAGCGAAAGGGCGGGAGTTCGATGCTGTTGCAATGGTGCGCCTGCACGACGGCCTGATACCATATCGCAACCCCCCTCCCGGAAGCCCCGAGGAGGCCGAATCTCGGAGGCTCTTCTATGTGGGAGTGACGCGGGCCAAGAGAATCCTCATGTTGTTCACGGACGGCGACGACCGCAGGAACGTCCCATCTCGCTTCCTGACCGAGTGCTTCCCGAACGGACCCGGGGCCTATCGTGACCGGTAACCGTTTTCGCGCGTCCGGTTGACACGCCCGCCCGATTCTGCATAATGGCTTCATGCCCAAGACCAGCCGCTGGCATCGGGTCATGCTGCCGGACGACTACCTCCGCAAGATGAAGCAGGACCTCGGCGAGGTCGAGGCTCAGGTCGAGGCTCAGGTCGAGGCTGAGACCCGTTATAGCCCCGTTCTGGACGACCCCCCGCCGCCCGACGATGACCCACCGCCTTGACATCCGCGTCCGTAGAAGTAATACTCGCTTGATGGTGAACCCCGAACCCCGCCGAGCCTTGACGGGCACATAATAAAATACTATGTCCCCGGAATTACCCGGAATTACCGGACGGGAATCCCTCGCAGCAGTTCGGAGAGGGAGACGTAGAGCAGGCCGCATCCTGCTATCTCTGAATCACGACCTTGGTGACGGCCGACGGCTGACGGCTTACGGCTGACGGCTCGGACCGCACGAAGTAGACTCCCGGTGCCAGCGCCCGCACGTCGTTTGCGCCGGGCCGCAGTTCCGCGACCTTCCGTCCCGCGATGTCGAGGAGCGCTGCCCGGTCTGCGGTCCCCGGTCTTCGGTCGTCCGACACGAACAGGACGCCGCGGATGATTGTCGGCTCCAGCTTGGAGCCTGCGGCCTGCGGCTGGAAGCCCTCCTCGACCCCGCCGGAACGTCCCATCCGGTACACGGGGTACACCTCGAGGTTGCCCGCGAACGGTGGGGAAATCAGGGACAGTCACCTATTAGGACCTCCATTCTCGCAGGCGATGTCAAGGCGCGGCATGACCGGAAGGTCGAGTTGGTCGAGCGGATGGAAATTCGTACATCGTTGCATCGTACATCGTTGCATCGTACATCGTTACTTCGTACAGCGTTCACGGACATCGAGGCCATGACGGCTGACGGCGCGACCCTGTGACCTCGTGAGCAGAAGGAAACGACACTTCTGGTGGCCTGAGGAGAACCGCATTGTAGACAAGTATGCCCGCCTTCTGGCTCAGGGCCGTTATCACGCGGTCCCTCAGGCTGCCGCCGCGTGCCAGGCCGAGTTGCGGCGCACGCCACTGGGCAAGCGCCGAGGCCACCGCTCGTTGTCGTCAGGGTCAGTTCGCGTCCACCTGTATTCGCGGGCGCGCAGGATAGGGGCGCGCTGGTCCATTTGTCATTGGAGCGCACGGGACGCAGCGATCGCCGCCAGGTTTGCCGGTCAAGTAGCGCACGGCGAGTATTCGTCCGTCAGTCAGGCTGCGCGACATTGCCTCGTCGAACTGGAGCGGGCGAACAGCCGTGCCCGGCAGGACGCCGGGGCGCGCGCCGCGGGCGGGACCGTGCGTTCGATCGAGAGTGTCTATGCGAGACTTCGCAAGCTGACCAAGGGCCGAATACCGCCTCCCCCTCCGGCTTGGACGCGCGCAGAGACCCGGGTCGTGAACCGCTGCCTGCGAGACCTGTATCGCGGCCTCTATCCGGACGCTCGCTCGGCCGCGGAGGCATGTACGCGCGAGCTTGGCCAGATGGCGTCCGGCGGTTCGACACCGGGACGCGGTGCAATGGGAAGGCGTACGTCCACTGCTGAGACGTATGACCCGGTAGTGTGCGGAAAACAGCACTTAGCGCGCTCCGGTACAGGCATGCAGGACTTCTGGGTCTACTTGGCCAAGCAAAGCAGGCGACATCACCGTCTTTTATCTGATGAGTTAACCGCATAGTCATGTTGGGAATTGAGGCTCGCAGAACGTTACGCCCGCGCTGTAAAAGAAGGGAGGTTCGGCGATTGACTCGTGGCTGCTCAAGCCTGCGCAGAGGAACTCCGTCGTCGCACGGCAAGGGTCGGGAAGGCCAGCCCGTTGTCAGTGGGCAGACTGGCCGGCCGGCCTCTTCACGGAGTCCACGCTCGAATTCTGGCAGCCGCCCACCGCCTCGGGCTGCACTCTAACCCGCGCTGGTCTGATGCCGAAAACAAGGTCTTTGCGGGGTGGCTGCGCTGGTACGACGGTCATCGCGGCCAGCATCGCGGAACTCGGGCGATTACCCAGGCGGCGGCAGGCCTGCAGGAGGAACTGCAGTACTTGGGTAGCGAGAGGAGCCTTGCGGCCTGCGCTGACCGACTGCTGAGGGGCCGCCGACGTCTGCATGGGATCGAATGACGGTGAGAATTATGGACAGTCACCTATTACGGAGCGATGTCAGGGCGCGGCATGACCGGATGGGCGGGTTTCGTACATCGTTAGTTGGCCTAAGCGGCCCCTGTCGGACAGTGTGGCGGACTCGGACATCGTTCGGGGCGATTTGACCTGACGCGCGCATGCGCGTAGTATGTGAACCATGAAGAATGCGCGGCGAAGTGCGCGGGTCGGGGCCTGCCGGGCGCTCAAGGCCCGACCGCCTGTCGCCCGCGTGGAGGTATCAGGCATGCACAGAGAGTTCGACGTAGTTATCGAGAAGGACCAGGACGGCTACTACGTGGCAACGGTTCCGGTGCTTCGCGGTTGTCACACCCAGGCGAAATCGCTAGTTGCTCTGATGTAACGAGTGCAGGAGGCGATAGCGCTCTGCCTCGAGGTTGAGGAGCCGGTCACGAACCAGTTCGTCGGCGTTCAGCGGGTCTCAGTCCCGGCGTGAGCGACTTCCCTTCGCTCTCCGGCGAGCGCATCATAAAGGCCCTGAGGAAGCAGGGCTTCGCTGTGATTCGAATCAGAGGAAGCCACCATTTCCTCCGGCACCCGGATGGCCGGTGCACGGTCGTACCGGTTCACCGTGGCGAGACGGTCGGTCCCGGCCTGCTCGCGCAGATCCTGCGCGACTGCGACCTGACGAGGGAAGAACTCCGGTCCATGCTGTAGGTCAGCGGTCGGGACACGGGGTATTCCCAGTGGGTCCTGCGCACGCCAAGGCGCGGCATGACGCAGTGGTCGAGTTGGTCGAGCGGATGCTGAAGCTGCACGTGAAGAACAGGACGCTGACGGCCGACAGCCTACGGCTTGCGGCCCCTGACGGATGCAGCACCAGAAACACGTCGGAGCCGTTAGCCGTGAACCGTAAACCGATAGCCCTCCCTGACGCGCTGGTGTATGAACTGTACGGACTGACGGAAGAGGAAATCAGGATCGTGGAGGGGAACGCCAAGTGAGGCGTAGGCTGGGGGCGGCGCTGTCGGTAGGGGCAGCTTGTCTTGCAGTGGCGCTGGTCGTGCTTGCGCTTCTGGACGTCGCCCCTGCATTGCCCCTTGCTGCTTTCGTCCTTGGTATCGTGGCTACGGTCGTGACCGGGCTGGTTCTGTGCCTGCTGCTTCTGCTGCGACTCCTGCGGGTGCGGAAGCGGCCGGTATCAGCACGGCCCCTGCTGATACCTGCGGCGGCTGTGGGCGCGAGCATCCTGGGGCTGTTGGCAGGCTATCTGGCCGGGCCGGCACCGGTGCCGAGTCCAAGTCTAGACGCCGCAGACCAACTGACATGCATGTACCGGACCGACCAGCGCGACCGGGTCACGTTGCGCTGGCTGAACACTTCTCGCGACGACGCGAGAGTAGCTCGGGTTCTGGAGTTGCGCCGGGCCGGATTGGCGCAGGAACCGGAACAACTGCTTGACGCGGCCATCATCCTTCAACACGGTCACGATTCATCACACTATCGAATTGCGTACGAGCTTGCCAAGGTTGCGAGCGAGAAGGGCGTCAACACGCGGCGCTGGACTCAGAGTTCGGCTGAGTGGTTGACAAAGGCAACTTACGACCGCTGGATGCTCTCTCTCGGCAAGCCGCAGGTCTACGGCACGCAGAAGGAGTTCTAACGGGGGGATGGATGCGAGGCGGGCCTCCTAGGCTATCGGTTGATGAGGGGTCGATGCTGAAGCTGCACAAGGACTTGCCCAAGGCCAAGCCGCCGCAGGAGCAGGAATCCATCCAGCGCCAGATTCCGGCACCCGACTGGGAGACAGACCAAATAAGTATTGTGGAGTTCGTGTAGAGGAACGAACAGGAGGTCACTATGTCCAATAAGACGCGATGCAGCGCAGGCTTGGTCTGCGCTGTGATAACACTGCTCGGCTGCGCCGGGAGGTTGGCCAAGCCGGCCGTCGCCCGAGGGGATTTCCCTTATCGAGCGAATACCCAGCGCACGGGCGCGTATGATACCGAGGGCCCTCGAGAGGTGACCGATACGGTGATTCTCTTCACGAAGCCAGGGAAACTCGGCTTCGGCGTCGGCTTCGCCTCACCAGTGGTGGCGGGCGAAGTGGCGTACTTCGCGGCCGCCGACAGCTACCTGTATGCCCTGGACCTGAAGCGCCAGCGGGAGTTGTGGCGGTACAAGACCGGCGCACTTGGCTCCGGGTGCACACCCGCAGTCTTCGACGGCGTGGTGTACTTCGGGTCTGAGGATAGCGTGCTGCGTGCTCTTGACGCCGTGACCGGCACGGAACGCTGGCGCTTTCGCACCGGGGGCGGAGTCATGTCTTCGCCCGTTGTCGAGAGCAGCCTGGTTCTGTTCGGCAGCTCCGACGGCAACCTGTATGCGCTCGACGCGCGAACCGGCGCAGAGCGGTGGCGCTACGAAACTCACGGCGCTGTCGGGTCATCACCGGCGGTCGCCCAAAGGGTCGTCTATTTCGGCAGCCATGACAGCTGCATGTATGCGGTTGACCTGGACACAAGACAGACGAGGTGGAAGTTCAAGACGGGCGGCCCGGTCGAGGCGACACCGGCGATCGCTGGCGGCATGGTCTACTTCGGGAGCGCGGACAAGTACATCTACGCGCTTGATGCCGGTTCCGGACAGCAGCGGTGGAGCTTCAGGCCTGACTCGTTCGTGAGTGCAGACGCCGCGGTGGCCAAGGGCGTGGTTTATCGCGGGAGTCAGGACGGCTCTCTCTATGCACTTGATGCCGAAACCGGCGACGAGCGATGGCGCTTCAAGACCCAGGGGAGAATCTGGGGTGCGCCTTCTGTCGCGGGCAGGACCGTGTACTTCGGCAGCGAAGATAAGTGCCTGTATGCGTTGGATGTCGAAATTGGTCGGGAGCTGTGGAAGTACGAGACCGGGGCTTTCGCGGTTTATTGCTCGCCGGTCATCGCCGCTGGAACGGTCTATTTCGGCCATCTCAGTTGTTCGGCGCCTGGTGTGAAGTCCGGTGCGCTGATTGGCTTGCGATGAATGCTCTGGGCTTGTGCGGGCCTGGTGACGCTACGCCATTCCCGGCCCGGCGCGGTATGACAAGATGGTCGGTCTGGTCGAGACGATGATGACAGCCGACAGCTTGCAGCCAACAGCTTACGGCCCGATGAGGATGAGACGGGAGTCGTTGAAAGTGCCGCTAACGGCTGACAGCTACGGCTTGCGGCCTAAGGAAAGAGAGGAATGCCGATTATGAGCAAGCACTCGTCATCTCTGGTCTGCTATTGCGGGAGAGTCAGCCGAGAGCGGATAGTCAAGGCCATTCGCGCCGGTGCGACAACTCTCAAGAAAGTCCAAGCGGCCACCGGAGCCGGCGTTGGCGACCGCTGCATGGAGCTGAATCCGAAAGGAACCTGCTGCATCCCAGACATCGTGGCGATAATCAAAGAGGAGACTGGGACAAAACAGGCAGAGGGTTGCTCCTGCCCGCATTGCCGCCCCAAGTAAGCCGTGCAACCGCGATGGACACTTTCCATTTTACTGAGCGATGTCAAGGGAAAAGAGGAAAAGAGGGACACTTCCCCAATTTCTAGTCGGAGACTTGTCAATGGCCTAGAGCGGGAGCGCCTCGGGCCTGCGGCCAGGGTTACTTGCGCCTGAGTTGGCGGTCGAGGCCGTCGAGGGCGAGTTCGGCGAACTTGCGGGCCTGCTCTATGTCCGGCCGGTCTTTGAGCGCATCGGACAAGACCTTCTCCCGCTCAGGCGACTCGGGCTGAGTGTCGTAGGCATCGCTGGCCAGCACGGTGAGCCACAAGTACCAGGAGACAGCCTCTCCGGCCGGACGGTCTTTCGTCTGAATCACCGCCATCACCGGGCCCAGCCCCTCACCGATGTTCGCTTGTCGAGCTATCTGCGCCGCTTCAATCGGGTCCCGTTCCAGCTTCTTCGGCCTACGTTTCAGGATGATCCTCGTGCGCGGCAGCAAGGGAGCGAACCCGCCTGTCGTCTCCATTGCCCGGAAGAGCTCGGCCACGCGGTCGCGTACCAACCGCACTTTCTCCTCGGGCAGGACGTGCTCCACGATGCCGTCGCCGATTACACGCGCCATCCGTCTCACACGCAGGCGCTGCTCCTTTCCACGCGTAGAGGTAAGTGCGCCCCACACCTTTCGCGCAAACCGGTCCACGAACTGTCGCTCCGTAAAGGCAAGCCCGGGACCAACCTCATCGAGCAGGTACTTCACGAGTATGTCCAGCCGCTTGCGCCGGCTCGCCGCCGCTGCCAGGTTCAGCACGCGCTTCACCCGCTCTTCCGAAGAAAGCGGCGACTTGCCCGAAGCCCGCCGCGCCACCGTTGTCTTGATGTCGTACTTCAGGGCCTGGTTCCCAATCCTCACCGGCAATGCTTCGGTCACTCTCGTCACTGCTTGCCGTCCTCGCTGCTCGACCGGCCGGGGTTTCGCGGTGTACGCATCCAGCAGGTCGGCAAGGTCGGCGAAGCTCGCCCGGCACGCCCGCAGGTAATCGGCCACGAGCCCAAGCCCGGGATTAGCATGACGCCCTGCCTCAAGTCTGGAGACGAGAGCATGGTCCCATCCGCGACCAGCCAGCTTAGCCAGCTCTGTCTGCGTCAGTCCGGCCCGCGCACGCAGGTCTCGGAGCCTTCGACCGAGTTCTTTGGACATCCGGAAACGGTCGGAATTGCGGCTCATTCTCGGGCTTCCATATGTGTATTATAGCACACATTCCGCCGACCTCCAGCGAATGCCCTAACTTACCCATTCTCAATTCACTATTCACCATTTCCGGCTTCTGCCCTCCCCTGCTCCCAGGGTAGCTTCCGAGCAAGCTTCAGAAGAAGGTTAAGGCTAAGGTTGAGGTTGAGCTTGGAAGCGAAATTTGAGGCGAGCATTTCGCTGAGCCTTCAGACGAACAATGCCGCGAGCTTTGACCCGAGCTTGCATCGAAGCTTGTCGCGAAGCGATGGCGGAAGCTGTTGAACGAGCTTTGGCCCGAGCTTTCGCCTGCGCCCTGAAACAAGCTCTTGAGGGAGCTTTCTATGGAGCTTTGAAGGAAGCCTTGCGGCGAGCTTTGGACGCAGCGACTGGCTTTGGGTCGGACGAAGCTTTGTAGTTTAGGTCGGAACGAAAAGAACTGAGCCGGTCCTACCGGCTCTTGCGGCGGTCGCGCAGTCTGCGTTCAAGCCACGCGACCCACTTGTCCACGCCCTTGCCGGTCTTTGCCGACATTTCGATGAACGTGATGCCGGGCCTCAGCTTGCGTACGGCTTTCTTGAGCGCGGCCACGTCGAAGTCAACGTGAGGCAAAAGGTCAATCTTGTTGATGACGATGACGTCGGACTTGGAGAACATCAGCTGGTACTTGACCGGCTTGTCGCTGCCTTCCGGCGTGGAGATAACCGTGACGTTGTAGTGGACCGGCAGCATGAACTCGGCCGGGCAGACAAGGTTACCCACGTTCTCAATCAGCAACAGGTCAAGGTCCGCAAAATCGATCTCCCCCATCGCCGGACCAAGCATCAGCCCATCAAGGTGACATGCGCCCTGCGTGTTTATCTGGATGCAGCGGACGCCTTTGGCCGCGACCCGCCGCGCGTCGAGGTCGCCTTGGATATCGCCCTCAATCACCTGTATCCGGTACTTACGGCTGAGCGCCTCTGCCGTTCTCTCAACCAGGCTGGTCTTGCCGGCGCCTGGGCCGGACATGATGTTAATGCCGAGCACACCGTGCCGGTCAAGTTCCTTGCGCTGGGCCGCGGCGAGCGCATCGTTGCTCGCCAGCACCCGGCGCATCAGCTCAATCTTGGGCATCAGGAACTACGAAGTGCGAACGCCGAACCATGACAAAGGGGAAAGTAGAAAGTGAAAATGGCAAAGTCCGGATTCCGAACTTTGGAATTTCCCCTTTCCACTTCGTCCTTTGCTACTGCCTGAGCCATCTCAACTTGTTGGACTTGAAGGGGATCGTCTGGCTTCGCTCGCTGCCGACCGAGACGAGCGCAATCGGGCAGTCGCACAGTTCTTCCAGCTTCGCCAGGTAGCGCCGTGCTCGCAGCGGCAACCCGGCAAACGTCCTGCAACCGGAAATTTGCTCGCGCCAGCCCGGCATCGTCTCGTACTGGGGCTCGAACTCGGCCGCATGGAACGGGTCGAACTCGCCAACCTCCCGGCCCTCAAGCCGGTAGGCATGACAGACCTTGATCTCTTCGAGCGAATCGAGCACATCGAGCTTGGTGACGACGAGGGCCTGCAGTTTGTTGTGCCGCACCGAGGCGCGCACGACCGGCGCGTCAAACCAGCCGCACCTTCGCGGCCGACCGGTCGTCGCCCCGTACTCGTGACCGAGCGCCCGCAGCCGCTCCGCGTCAGCGTCGTTCATCTCGGTCGGGAAGGGCCCGAGCCCGACGCGCGTGGTATACGCCTTGGCTATGCCCACGACCTCTTCGAGCCAGACCGGGCTGATGCCCGTGCCCGGCGCGACCCCACCGGCCCAGGTTGTTGACGACGTGACATAGGGATAGGTGCCGAGATCAATATCAAGGTGCATCCCCTGCGCGCCTTCGAACATCACCCGCTCGCCGCGCCGGAGCGCGTCCTCGATCATCCGGCTGCCGTCGCCGATCATCCTGGCGATTCGCCGCGTGGCCTGCCAGTATTCGTGCGCCGTGGCTTTGAGCGAAATCGGCTCGGCCTTGTACCGGTCCATCAGCAGGAAATTGGCCGCGGCCACATTGTGCTTCAGCTTGTCGTTGAAAACCTCTTCCGAAAGCAGGTCCCCGGCCCTGATGCCGGTGCGGTTCACCTTGTCGGCATAGGCCGGGCCGATTCCCCGGCCGGTCGTGCCGATGCGCTGTTTGGCCGACTGCTCGTCCCGCAGCCGGTCGAGCTGCTGGTGATACGGGAGTATCATGTGCGCCCGGCAGTCGACCACCAGCCGCTGACCGGGAGAAATCTTCTTCTTGCGCAGCACCGCCAGTTCGTGTTCGAACACGTACGGGTCAATGACGCAACCGCACCCGATGATGCACGTGGCTTTCGGACTGAGGATTGCCGATGGGATCTGGTGGAACGTGAAGGTGTTCCGGTCTACGCAGACCGTGTGCCCGGCGTTAGGCCCGCCCTGGAACCGAGCCACTACACCCGCGCTCCGGGCAAGATAATCAACTACCTTACCCTTGCCTTCGTCGCCCCACTGTGCGCCGACGACCGTCAGGTTAGGCATACGCCCCCGTCGCGAAGGGGAAAGGGGAAATGGCAAAGTCTCGGGCGACCGTTAACCCGCAATCGCCAGTCGTCAATCGGAAATCGCCAATCGCGTTATGCTAGAATTGGTAGGAGAAGGAGAATTTGTAGTTCGAGGTCGGGAAGTCGTAGATCAACTGGTCCATGCTCAAGTCGAACTGGAACCGGGCGAACTCCAGTCCGGCGCCGAAACAGAGGCCCATGGACTTGAACTTGCCGAGGTCCTTCCTGGTCAGCACGTCACCGAGGCCGTAGTGGTAAGTCTGCCCTTCCTTCTCCAGCACGACGCCGCCACGCTGCCCGGTCAGGTCCTCGAAGTAGCCCACGCGGGTAGACAGCAGGTTGATGAACTTCGCCTCGACGCCCACCGATTTCCAGGCGTCTCTCATCTCTTCCTGCAGCTTTCGGCTGAACGGTTTGGTGCCGGTCGAGTCATAAAACATCCCGACGAGGATCTTCGTAATCTCCGGCGTTATGCCGACGGACACAACGTTGTTCTGCACCGGGTAGTAGGCCACCCCGAGCCGCAGCATGCGCGGAAGCGGGTCGGATTCACCGGACGAGGTATAGGCGATGTTCGGCCCGATGTTCGACAGCGCGAGGCCCGCATGCAGGAAGCTGAACGGCTTGTACAGCACGCCTGCATCCAGTGCCCAGGTGATGCCGGTTCCCCCGGCCTCTATTCCAAGCTCGGGCATGACCTTCCACACCCATTCGGGAACCAGGAACGAGTAGATGAACTTGGCCGCGACGCCTACGCCCAGGTTGGGCAGGACCGGGTAACCGTAACCGCCGGCCACCGCCACGTCAAACGTGGTGTAGCGGCCGAGGAAATCGCCGCGCTCATTGACGACGTCGGTCTCGCCGGTCGTCAGGTAGACAATGTTCGCCCCGACGCTACCGTAGCCCGGCAATTGATGGGTCAGACCGGCGTACTCGTAGTACATCCCCTGGTAGAGACCCGGCAACCAGTTGCAGTGCATGAGTGTGGCGTGGGTCTTCTCCAGAAACGCCATGCCGCCCTGGTTGTAGTAGACGCTGCTCGCGTCGTCGGCAATTGCGGTAAACGCTCCACCCAAAGCGGTCGGTCGTGCCGCGGGCCAGATCATCAGGAACACTGCGCCCGGGTTTTGGCTCGCCGAAGCGACCCCAAACAGGGCCACGAGAACGAGCCAGCAGGCTTTCTGCCTCATACGGATGCCTCCTTAGTAAGCACCATTCAATTATAGGTCAGCACAGACCGGGGTCAAGGGAAAGGGGAAAGTAGAAAGGGGAAATGGCAAAGTCCGGTCATTCGTCATTTCTACTTTCCCCTTTCTACTTCTCTACCTCATCACCAGCAGCTTATCCCGCACGGTAACGCGCTGCTGACGGCCCGGCCCTTCGTCGACCTGCGCGGTCAGAACAAAAAGGTACACGCCGTTCGCCGGGAGGTTGCCGTCGCTGTCGCGGCCGTCCCACTCGACATCATTGTACCCGAAATCCCCGGGCCGGAAGCCGAGGTCGCGCACCAGTCTGCCCGCCATCGAGTAAACCCGCACGCGTACGTCCGCCTGCCGGCTCAGCATGAAGGTGAACCGGCAGTGCGCCTTCACCGGGTTCGGATACACGAGCGCCGACTCGACTCGCAGCACGTCGGACAGTAGCGGTTTGACGATGATGCCGGCCACGGTCTGGTTGAGCATGTTATCCGTAACCATGACAAAGAGCGAATCCGCCGGCCCGGCCAGTTTCACCGGCACGCGGAACCGCGTGGTCGTCGTCGAACTGTCGTCGAATACGAGCAGGTCCGTAAGGTCAGTGGCATACGTAGGGTCATTGACGTAGAACCGCGGCATCGCGCCCGCGACCGGCGCAATCATGATTCCGGACCCGTCGCTGACCACCCCTTCGAGCTCAAACTCAGCCGGTACGCCCACGCCGCTCTCAAGACGCTGGCCGTTCCGGTACAGGCTCACGGCCGGCCCGGCCGTATCGGTCCGCGCCGCGGGCGTGCGGGTGTAGGCTATCGTGTCGCGCAGCACGCCCAGGTCCCCGGAATCTCCCCAGACCGAGGCGCTCACCCGGCACGACCGCACGACCGGTGCGTAGTATCCGTTCGGTACGAACACCGTGTCCAGCGGCACGCCCATTGGAAACAGACCCTGACACGAAAGCATCCCCTCGGTCACGTCGCCGGTCCCCCGCGCCAGTTCCAGCCCCGGCAACTGGTAGCTGGTCTCGCCCCGAAACGAACGATAGGTGCGTATCCGTCTCGGCCCCGCAAGCAGCCACGCGAATTTCGCCCGGGCCACCTCAATCAGGCCCCTGACTCTGAATGTCGCCCCGGGTCTGAGCGTGTCCGGCGAGACGACCAGTTCCTGGGTCGAAGCCCGGGGCAGGCGCAGCACGGTTGCCGGGTCGCCGAACAGGTGGTAAATCTTGTCCGTCGGCCACGCCATGAAGAAACTGCGGCCGACAGTCGAGTCGGGTTGAGTGAACAGAGGAGTCAGCAGGTTGCGGGCGAACGCCACGTTCGAACCCGCGCTCGTGGCCTTCGTCGCACCAACCGAGGCAATCGCGCCGCCCGGCTGCCGGACGAGTTCCTCCGAAATGCACTCGAACTGCGTATCGTCAAACCGCCCCACCGAACAACTGCCGAAGAAACAGAACGGGGTACGGTGGCCGTTCTGTATCTGGGGAACCTGGGAAATGTTCAGCACGCTTTCGTGGGTCAGGTCGTACCCGGCCCCGTGCCCGAAGAAAACAAGCACGACTCCACCGAGGTTCATCTGGCGCATGAACTCGGCGTGGGCTCCGGGCTTGTTCTTGACGCCCGCATACGGCCACTCCGTAAGATAGACCTTGACCAGGTCGAGCCGGTTGTCAGGGATCAGGCCCATCGACTCACAGTAGGCGATGTGACCGAACCCGATCGGATCCCAGTACTTGGAGTTGCTCGGGTCGGCCTGGCCGAGGAACTCGTCGTCGGCCAGCAACATGTACCGCCTGTTCCAGTACCCGGCCGGCTGCGTCTCGTAGGCAATCACCTTGTCCACGAACTGCCTCAACTCGGCCGCGCTTCGACACGTCACCCTGCCGAGCGCCATGTCCGGGCTGCGGCCATCGCCCTCGAAGTCGGCGTACCAGGCGTCGAAAGCCAGTGCGCTTCGGTCATAGGCATCCGGGTTCAGCCCGAACCCGTACTCGTACGCGGGCACGCCCGGCGGCCGTTTGCCCAGGATTCCCTTGTAGTCGCAGGTTGCGTCGCCGGCGAGCAGACCGTAGGCCGGGTGCTTGTCCACGAAGAAACGCTTGATCGCGCCCGGCTCTTCCATACCGAAGGCATACTCGTCGTAGATGTCGTCGAGGGCCGCGGCCTGCGCGGCCGCGTGGCTGATTCCCGCAACCCGCCCGGTGCGGTATCGCGCCATCTGCTGCGCCGGGTTCAGAAACTGTCTCGGGGTCACGACCCAGTAATCTGCCTGCCGCTCGGGACTGCGCAGGTGCCCGGGTTGACGGAGTTCCATGCTTGCCGGTTTGAGAAGCTGACTCGCTCCCGCGACCGCGAACTCGGCCGGCCGTGTTAGCCGCCGGCAGAACCGGGCGCTGTCCCCCAGCAACTGGACGCTATCGCTCATCCTCGGCGCATAGGGGTCGGTCACATCGAACACGATCGGCCGCTCGCGCGCGTCCTTGATGCAAAACCGGAACCGGCCGGTGTCGTCCTGCAGGAAATGAAGCTGGCCCCTGTACAGTGAGAGTCGACGCAGATAGTCAACCTCGATGTAATCGAGGTACAGATTCTTCTGCCCGTCGCCCCGCAACTCGAACGTCAGCACGTTGCGGCCGAAGTTGGCCGGCAAAGCCGTGTCAGCCCGGAAGTCGAACGGACTCGACGGCGGGGATTGTTCAAACTCGAACGACGCGGCCGGACGCTGATTGAACAAGACGGAAAGGCGATTCCCGACCGCATCGGCCATGAACCTGCCCGCCAGCCGCTGCACCTGCACGGGATAGGCGAGGTCCAGTGGGACGTCAAGCACCGCGGCCTCGCGGTCTGCCGCCTTGAAGAGGAGCGTCCATATCCAGAGCAGGCCGGAACGGGCCGGGCAGTCGAGGTCTTTCTCCTGATGGAGCCTGTCTCGGCCGACGCGGACCACCGTCGCCCCGGCCGTATCCGGTCCCAGGCCCGACGGGATTCTGCTGCCGGTCGCCCCTCCCCAGGTCAGCCAGTAGACGTTGTGCCGCGTGTAGTAGTTCTTGACGTAGGCGGAGCACCGCCCGACCCAGTGCTCGGACCCGAGACCGTAGAATACGACGCGGTCATTCGGGTCCAGCCGGCCGTCCTCCTCGCCCTGCACGAGTATTGGCACGCGTCGCATCGTATCCGGGTAGGATACATTCGGCTCATGTTCGCCAATCGTGTAAAGGGCAAGCGTTGTCGGATCCAGCCCGGCGAGACGTACGCCGGCCGCAGTCAGCTCGCGTCCGGTTATGCCGTAGATGCCGGTCGAATCGACCTGGAGCTTCAGCCAGAACGGCGAGCGCTCGAACTGGGGGACTGTCCCCGCATGGGGACCGTCCCCAGGGTTCCAGTCCAGCTTCCAACCCAGCGCTTCCTTCGGGTTCAGCAACATCCCGGCGCAAGCGCCGTCCAGCGGATCCGAGTTGTGGTTATCTTCCGGTTTCCGATCGAATGTGACCGACACATCAAGCCATTCAGACCAGGCCAGTTCACCGGTCGTCGCGTCGTAGCGACACGGGTTGAGTCGCAGCGGCACGAACCGGACTCTGCGCAGGACCTCTGCCGACCCTGCCTCCACCGGACTCTGCTGAAGATCCCCGGCGCTCGCCGGCAGCGCGTCGTACCACGACGAGTCGCCGTCCCATGACACGTGCGGAACAGTCGAGAGCCGGGCTGATTCAAGCCTCCGCTCGGGCCCGGTCCTGACACTGACCCGAACGCCACCGGTCTGCGGAATGCCGACACGCACTACCTTCGCCGGCAGGTCAAGCTCACCGGGCGAGGCGAGGTGATCCGCATCCTCGAACTCAACCGTCTGCCTGCCATCGACACCATCAACCAGCCGGACCTGGCCGGGCACATACCGGAAAGAAATACCGCTCTCATCTGACCGCGCGACCGTCACGGCAGCATGCAGGGCAACCGGAAGCAGAGCCAGGGCGAGCAAGAGCGACCGAATCTCCACAAAAGTGAGTCTAGAACCGCATGCCTGCAAGTCAAGCGGCCTGACCGGCCCCGGCATCTTCATGGTTTGATTGTGACGTTGAAGCCCGCCGGCATGGTGCCGAACGCAGCCAACGCGGCAATGACTCTCACGTCGTCCTCACTGCCGATGTCGGAGAAGAGCAACTTACCATTCAGGCCCGGCATCGCGGCTGACAACGCCCTGCCGTCGACGACTAGCACGGCCGGGCCTGCGGTATCGGACACTGCCACTGATACTTCCAGCCTGGCGGCCAGCGGCGTTTCAGCCCTGACCGTCTCCCCCAGTTGTCTGTTGCCGCCCAGCAACTGCACGAGCACAACGCGCCTCGCTGCATCTCCCCCAACTTCCAAAGCCCTAACGGAGTCCTGCGGATCACCGATGCCGGCCCACCGCCCCTGCCAGACCCCAACATCACCGCGACTGAACAGCCACTCGACCTGACGATGCGACTTGGGCTGGCCCAGAAGTAGTGTGAGTGCAGGACCGGTCCTGCGCAGCCGGCAGTCCCAGCCGAGTTTCGCCAGACGCTCGTTCAATATCCCTACTGCGCCGCCGAACTCGGCTCGGCTCAGTGCTCTTGCCGGTCGAGCCTCGACCGTCGTCGCCGGCTGATACGGCACAACAACCGACCCGGCACGGTTGAACCTCCCCAGACGCAATTCCCATTCCGCCGTCCTCGCTGAATCGGCGCAGTACAGACGCACGGGCAGCCCGGAATGCGGGTCAACTTCCATGACGCCCTTAAGCTTCTTCATCCGGGTCGGGTCAAGTATCGGCAGGTCCGGATTGAACGTGAATTGATACCGACCATTCTCGGTTCCGGCGAATACCAATGACTTGCCCCGGAAAGCCCCTTCGCCCTGTTCCAGCACCCGTGTCTCGATGCCGCGCATGGTCCGGCGCCAGATCGACCCCTCCTTCTCATACTGATCCGGACCTTCCGCCCTCAACTCCACGCGCGACACATCGGTCCGCCGACGCATGTACCCGGACCAGACCTCCCGGTCCGGCAACTCACACGTGCCGGTGAACCGAACTTCAATGGGGAACGGCATGTCGGTATGGAAGCTGAGCGTGAACCCGAAGGAACTGAGCCGGGCCAGCCGCGCCCACGCGTCGGCCCCGGCCTGCTCCGGAGTCACAGGGGACTGTCCCCGAATGGGGACTGTCCCCAAAACCCTCACTCCGGCACACGACAGGACTAACACCGCACACAGGGCCGGACCTGAACCCCGGACGAATCTAGAAATCGGTCCCCAGTCCGAGAATGAACTTCCAAGTCTTGTCACTGGTTGCCGACAGTGGTTTCGCGAAGTCGAGCTTCAAGAGGAAGTAGGAAATCTGGATGCGGATACCGGCCCCGACTCCGAGCTTCAGATCATCCAGCCGGCCATAGTGCGAATCCCAGATCCTCAAGCTGTCGTGCTGCACGAGACCGGCATCAAGAAAGGTAACGCCCCTGATGCCGCCGATTTCGATGGGCAGAGGAAACGCCAGCTTCAGCCGGTCAATGAACGGATAGCGCAACTCGAAGCTGGCGGTAGCCGCTGCCGGCCCGTTCTGTTGGTAGAACTCAGCCGGCTGATAGCCACGAACCACGAGCTGACCGGGTGCGTACTCAAGGAACCTGATTCCACCCAGGTAGTACCGGTCCGCGTCCGCGCCGAAGCTGCGGATGCCGAACAACTGGCTGGCGAACACGAACCTCCGGCCTATGCGCTGGTAGTTCCGGAAATCGAGTGATACGTCCTGGAATGTTCGGTCGGACAGGAACGACGCAGCCACGCCCAGCCTGGTCCGGGTTCCGCGCGCCGGACCGTCCCAGTCCCAGTAGGTATTGTCGAACACCAGTGCGGCCTCGCCGTAGAAGACCTTCTCGTATCCGGCACTTCCCACGTACCAGCCCGGGTCGACCGGATCGTTGACCCACGTGTCGCGCTCCACGTCGCTGTAGTAGCCGGTCACGCCGGCTTCGATCCGGGCGAAACGATTGAACGGCAGCGCGGCGAGCGCCTGGCCGCCGCGGTTCAGCCTGAATTCGACCTGGTCGAACGGAATGTAGTACGGCACGTCGAGCAACTGGAACGCCGTGAACCCGTAATCGATCCGGTAGGGCAGCAGCCAGTACTGGAAGATGAGGTTGGAGTTCAGAATGTTGCCGTACAGGTCGGTGTAGAGCTCGAACCGGTGATCGCCGAGCATATCGCTGAACGCGACATTGACAGTACCGGTGAACCCGCCGGATGAACCCTCGCCGTACGAAGCAGCGCCGGCGGCGTAGTCCAGGGAGAGGTTGAGACTGACCGGCTTGACCCGGCTGAAGTCGAGACCGGCCTCGTCAAACTGGAAGGTATCCAGCGGCGGCTCGTACGGCTTGCCCGAGTCCGCGGGAATCTTCTCCAGCGGGTCGAGCATGACCGCAATGTCCCAGCCGACGTTCGAGTAGTAGGCAAAGGCGAGCTTGCGGTCGTCCCGGGACAGACTGAGATACGAAACGTCGCCGAGCAGGTTCGTCCGCCTGACAACCCGGCCGGTCGCGAGCGAATACGCGTAGATGTTGCTGGCCGAATCCGATGCCGCGTACAGCAGGTACTCACCGGAATGCGCGAATTCGGGATGCGACAAATGGCCGCCCCGGTCAGTCAGCCTGACCACCTCGCCTGCTCCGGTCCTGAGCCATAGCGCATACCGACCCGGGATCCAGGTCTCGCCTTCATCCGGCCGGTCGGAGACGAACGCGATTGTATCGCCGCTCGGTGAGAAGGCCGGGTCCCGATCTTCGTACATGTCGTACGTGACTCGTGTCGGCTCTCCGCTTTCCACCCCGACCGTGTAGATGTCACTGAAACCGTTCTTGATACCGACGAAGGCCATCTTCCTGCCGTCCGGCGAGAACCTCGGGCTGTAAATCCCGTCCAGGTTGCCGTATATCCGCCGCTTCACCTTGCCGGATGGGTACCCGATGAGCGCAATGTTATCCCGGCCTCCGCTGGTCGTAACCACCGCAACCAGCGTTTCATCGGGGGACCAGGCGACGCCGGGCCGGATGAGGTGCATTGACTCAAACCCGCCCGACCGGCCGCCCTTGACAAGTCTCCTCAGAACCCGGCCGTCGAACGCCGAAATCACGTACACGTCGGTATACTCGAGCCGGTCAGAGATCATGACGATCTTCGTGCCGCTGGGCGAGATCGCCGGCGCGGTATTGTACACCGAACCGTCCTCGACGTGGTTCGTAAGGCGCTTGGACAGCCGCTCGAAGTTGTCGAGCTTCACGATCTGGGGCCAGTATTTCACCCGCAGCGACGTCTCCCAATCCGAACTGAATCGCTTGATTGATACACCGAAGACCGAGGCGAATGCTCCGTCTACATTCCGCTTGCTCCGGAGCGCCTGCATGAACTCATACACCTTCTTCCGGCCGTACTTCTCCTCCACGTAACGGAAGAACGACTCGCCCTCGCGGTAGACCAGATAGCCCATTCCGTCCCACAAGTTCTGAAGCGACACCAACCGGTTGTTGATCACGAGATCGCGCATGAAGGCATCGGAGCTGACGTTGACCCAGCCGGACTGGAACTCGGCGAAGCCCTCGCTCACCCAGAGCGGAACACTGAACTCGTCGATGGCCCCGAGCAGCGACGCCAGCCGCGAGCGGTAGTACATCTGGAACTCAAATATGTGGGTCAACTCGTGGCCGATAACGTGGTGAAGGTCGTTGTACGACCCGTCAAATGGTATCACTATGCGGTTCTTGATCAGCTCCGAGAAACCACCCACACCCTCACCAATCACGTCCGTAATCACGTTGGTTTCGCTGAACTGCCCGGGCGAAAGGTAGAGAATCAGCGGCGTTTTCCCTTCGATTTCGACCTCAAGATCTTTGGATATCTTGGAATAGTACTCCTCGGCCGACCGGCCGGCGAACTCTGCCAGTCCTTCGCCGCCCGGGTAAACCAAGACACGGAAGTGTTCGGTCTCGTAGGTACGGAACTGGTAGTCACGGGTCTGAAGCTTGTTCTCGCCGAAGTAGGAGTACTGCGCGAAAGCCGACGAAACCGTCAGGGCGGCCACCACGAGAAAAGACAGCGGTATTCGCCGTGAATTCATCTCGAATTAGACACGGAGGCCCGGACTCCACTGCGACCGACCCCCAGGATTTTGACGGCCGGGTGTGTCTGCCGGTTCCGGGTCATCAGTGTGGCTTGCCCTTCTCCTCGGTGAAGAGGAAAAGCCTCTCCGCGACCTTATACCCATACGCCATGTCCGGCGTCGTATGGCCATAGCAGATCCCGCCTCTTGCGTCAAAACCGATGGCTCCGAACGCCAGCTTCTTCCGCCTCGCCTCGGCGACGGCGAGCGTCATGGCCGTCGAGGCAGGCATGGTGGTCATCCGTTCAACGATGTCCCGGGCCAGCGAACGGCGCATGATCTCCTCGCCGTGCCCCGTACAGGAAACCGCGCCGCCGGGCCCGGCATAGGTGCCCGCACCGAGTATCGCGGCATCGCCGACCCGGCCCCGCATTCGACCGACGATACCGCCCGAGGAGGTCGCAACCGCCAGGTTTCCGTGCTTGTCCCGTGCCACGGCGCCGACCGTACCCATTTTCTTCTCAATGAGGGGATCCTCGCCCGTCTCCGGAGTCGGCGGCACTCCGTCGGATAATCTCTGCTCGTTCATCTTGTGAAAGTACTTGGACCCGTGGTCAATCACTTCGCGGAGCCTAGCCAGCGCTCGCTCGGTGACGACATTGTAGTCTTCAAACCCCATCCTGCGCGCAAACTCGGTCGCGCCGAACCCGCACAAGAGCAGGTGGTCGGTCTCGGTCATCACCTTCTGGGCAACCAGGATCGGATTCTTGACGCCGGCAATGCCGGCGACGCCGCCAAACCTGCCTTCCTGCGTCATCAGCGAGGCATCCATCTCTGTCTGCCAGTCAATCGTCAGGTCCGACCCGGTGCCGGCATTGTACAACGGGTTGTCCTCCATCATTCTGACCGCAGTCACGACCGCTTCCATCGCGCTGGCGCTCTGCCTTAGCAGCCGGTAGCCTTCGTCTATCGCCTCGGTCAGCCCCGCCGCATACGCCGCCTTGTCGTCGATCGTACCGGCTCCCCCGTGACAGATGATTCCCAATGGGCTGCTGTTCATTCATGCCTCCAATCAGCGATTCTGATTGTCAGACGCTCCACTACCTACCTCTGGCAGACCGGGCAGAAATGGGTGCTTCGGCCACCGAGCTTCTGACGCCGGATCTCGCCCGCGCAGCCCCGGCGCTGGCAGCGCTCGCCCTCCCGGCCGAACACCGCCAGCCGTTTCTGAAAAGACCCTGTCCCGCCGTCGGGCAGCCGATACCGGCCGTCACCCATGGTCGTGCCGCACCACTTGATGCCGTCTCGGAGAACCTCGGCCAGGACCCGGGCCAACCGGACGACCTCGGCCTTTTCCAGGCTGCCGGCGCGCCGCAACGGCCTGATTCCGGCACGGAACAGCGCTTCGTCCGAATAGATGTTGCCGACGCCACAGGCGACGCGCTGATCCAGCAAGAGGCTCTTGACTGACGCAGTCCGACCCCGCAGTCGGTCATGCAGATAGGCAGCGTCGAAGTCATCGTGGATCGGCTCCAGCCCCATTTTCAGCATGCCGGCCAGCGCCTTCGGGTATCTGCTCGCCTGTACCAAGTAGACACGCCCCAGCGCCCGTGGCTCGGCAAAAGACAGCGCCTTGTCGCCGGTCAGTTCGAATCTCGCCCGCTCATATTCGACCTTCCTGTCCCGGTCAACTACCGCGAGATGCCCGCTGAGACGGAGATGGAACACAAGCTCCCCGCCCCGGTCAAGACCAACAATAAGGTACTTGCCCCGGCGTCGGAGTTCGGTGATTGTGCGACCGGCAACTCCACTCTCGAACCCGCGTGCAGCGGGAAAGCCGACGATGTCCTTTCGCAGCACCCGTGCTCGGACGATTCGTCGCCCGACAAGCAGCGGCCACAACTTCAGTCGAATCGTTTCGACTTCAGGGAGTTCGGGCATCAGGAGAGGGGTCCAGGAATCAAGGAATCAAGGATTCCAGTGTTCGGCACTCGACCCCTCGAATCCTCGAATCCGCTTCTCTACTTCAGTCCCTTCAGCAGTTCTTCCGATGACCGGACTGACTTGAGCAGCTCGACTGCCTTGAGCACGTGCTCGTCCGAGCGCATCCGCGCCTGGTAGTCGCCTCGCATCCCGAGCAGCTTGGCCACTACCTCGCGTTCGATCTCGCGCACGAAGATGCCCTCAGACGAGTCGAATTCCGCCGGGGTGAACTCAAGCTTCTTAGTCGTCTTCAGGTAATCGCGGAACTGCTCGAGCACAGCCTTGTCGGCCCGGAAGTCGGCGGTCAGGCCTGGGTGAGAGTTCGTGTAGTCAACCGCGAAATCGAAGAACGCATCGCGGGTCGTGCGCGCTGCCAGCGGGGGGAGTTTCGCATACGCCACGTACACGTCCGGCACAATGGCGCCCCCGCCGTAAACGGTGCGGTGCAGCTTGCCGAGCGTGTGATAGACCTTGGCGGTCTTCTCTGTGGTATCCTGGATTACCGCGCTCTCCCTATCATACGGGCGGTTGATGCACCGGCCGCTCGGCGTATACCATAACGCGGTCGTGACCTTGACGGCGATGTCCGGGCCGAGCGGGTGAATGGTCTGGACCGAGCCTTTGCCGTAGGTCGTGTCCCCGACGATCAGTCCACGCTCCCAGTCCTGGAGCGCGCCGGCGACAATCTCGGCAGCAGAGGCGCTGCCCCGGTCAACCAGCACCACCAGGGGGTAGTCGCCGTGCGCCTGCGGTGTCTCGGCCACGTACTCGTGCTTGCTGTCCGGAATCCGGCCACTCGTCCGGACGATTACACCCCCGGGCGGCAGGAAAAGGTCCGTCACGTCCCGACCCTCACCCAGCAGGCCACCGCCATTGGAGCGCAGGTCGAAAATCAGCCTGTCCGCCCCGGAGGAGAACAGCGAGTCGATGGCCCGACCAAGCTCCGCGGACGCAGTCTTGGAGAAATCGGCGAGCCGCACGTACCCGACGGTACCTCCAAGCAGCGCCGCGTAGGGTACAGCCTTGATGTTGATTATCGCCCGGGTGAGCTCGAAAGGAATCAAGTCCCTCACGCCGGGGCGGGCGATGCTTATCTTCACCTTGCTGCCCGGTTCCCCGCGCAGGACCTTTATCGCATCGTCGGGTGTGAAGCCAGCGGTTGTCTTGCCCTCGATCTCGGCAATCCGGTCCCCGCCTCTAATCCCGGCCCGCTCCGCAGGCGTACCCTCAATCGGAGATATGACCGTGAGTTCCTGGTCCATAATCCCGATGTGGATGCCGATGCCGCCGAACTGGCCTTCGGTTCTGACTCTCAGTTCGTTGAAGTCACGTTGATCGAGGAACTCGGTGTGTGGATCGAGCGAGCTGAGCATACCGCGAATGCCTGCCTGGATCATCTTGTCCGGATCAATCTTCTCGACGTACGTGGACATGACGATATCAACGACCCGGGAGAACGTCTGCAGACTCTCAAGCAGTCCCCCGCTCTTCTGCGCCCAGAGCCTGCCGAACAGACCGCCCAGGCACAGGGCAAGCACCACCAAAGTCGTGACCAGCGCTACGCGTCGCTTCATTTTCTCAGGATGCCCTTTCGCACCAGCAATTCCTCGACATGACGGAAAACGAACCCTTCAAGCTCGTCGGCCGGCAGCGCGCCGTTGACGACCTTGAACCGGCCGGGCGCGCGTCGGGCAAGTCGCAGATAACCGTCACGCACCCGCTCATGAAATTCTACCCGCTCCTGCTCCAGTCTGTCAAGGTTATCGGACTCCTTGCGTTCCTGCCCGACCCTGACCGGCACATCCACCAGCACAGTCAGGTCGGGCTTCAGGGCCGCAGCCGCCGGCTTGTTCATCCGCGCTACAAACTTCAGGCCCAGCTCGCGCCCGGCGCCCTGATAAGCCGACGACGAATCCGCAAATCTGTCCAGGACCACGACCTGGCCTGCTGCCAGCGCCGGCAGGACCTTCTCCCGGACGTGCTGGTTCCGGCTGGCCAGGTACAGAAACAGCTCGGTCAGGCCGTGCATCGAGTGGTGCTTCGGGTCGAGCAGGATGTCCCGGATTGCCTCGCCGATTTCGGTGCCGCCCGGCTCGCGCGAGACCAGGCACGGAACACCGAGCCCGCCCAGCCTCTTCGCCAACCGCTGGGCCTGCGTTGATTTTCCCGAACCTTCGACGCCTTCGAAGGTGATCAGGACGCCGCGCATCAGGTGCGCGTCTGAACCTGGTTCAGACTACTTCTTGGCCTTGGCGGCCGGCCGGGCCGAGTACTTCTTGATGTACGCCTCGGTCTTGTCCCGGCATTCGTCGTCCGGGAACTGGGCCGGCGGGGTCTTGAAGAAGTATGACGACGGGTCAATGATACTACCGGACAGGCCGTTATCGAGGGCCAGCTTGGCGCAGCGTATCGCGTCGATCATCACGCCGGCCGAGTTGGGCGAATCCCAGACCTCCATCTTCAACTCTATGTTCAACGGCACGTCGCCGAAAGTCTGACCTTCCATCCGCAGGTAGCACCACTTTCGGTCCTTGAGCCACGGCACATAGTCAGATGGCCCGACGTGAATGTTGTCGGCCCCGATGTCATACTTCAGCAGCGACGTAACCGCACCGGTCTTGGAGATCTTCTTGGACACCAGCCGCGAACGCTCGAGCATGTTCATGAAGTCGGTGTTGCCGCCGACGTTGAGTTGCATCGTCCTGAGCAGCTTCACCCCGCGGTCGTTGAACAGCGACACGAGCATCCGGTGCGTGATGGTTGCGCCGACCTGGGACTTGATATCGTCTCCGAGCACCGGCAGGCCCACTGCCTTGAACCGCTTGTGCCAGTACTTCTGGGAGGCAATGAACACCGGGATACCGTTCACGAACGCGCACCCTGCCTTCATCACATGCTCGACGTACCACTAGGTCACCTCTTCGCTGCCCACGGGCAGGAAGTTCACTACCACGTCGGTCTTCGTCTCCTTGAGCGCGCGCACGATGTCCGCTGTCGGCCCGGGCGCTTTCTCGATTATCTGCGACAGGTAGTACCCGAGCCCGTCGTGGGTCATGCCCCGCAGGACCTTGACCCCGGTCTTGGGCACGTCCGTGAACACGAACGTGTTGTTCGGCGGGCAGCCGATGGCCTGCGACAGGTCCTTGCCGACCTTGTTCTTGTCGATGTCGATCGCAACCGTGAACTCGATGTCGCTGATGTTATACCCGCCCAGGTTCGCGTGCATGACTCCCGGTATCGAATCGCCCGACTTCGCGTTGCGGTAGTAATGCACTCCTTGCACCAGGCTGCTGCAGCAGTTGCCGATGCCGATGAGGCCGACTCTCACTTTGGGCATGTTTCCTCCTGTCGATTCAATCTCATTGTTTTCTCTTTCATCCGGTCACAAGGCTGCCGAGAAACGGGTTGATGAGCAGCGCGCGGCCGAACGTCCCCGGCTCGCCATGGCCCGGGTACAGCATTGTCTCTTTCCGGAGCACCGTCTGAAGCCTGTTCAGCGAGGCCTGCATCCATTCGTCCGAAGCGCCCGGAAAGTCGGTCCGGCCGATGGAATCCACGAATAGAGTATCGCCGGTGAAGGCGTACCCCGAGCCCAGCAGGCAGATACCGCCCGGCGTGTGCCCGGGAGTGTGCAGCACCGTCATCTCAGCCTCGCCGACGACAACCTTGTCGCCCTCTTTGAGCAGCCGGCCCGGCGCCGGCGAGGTCAATCTCATACCCATCAGGGTCGAGAGGTTCCGGTCCGGCTGGCCGAGCAGCTTCGCGTCAAGCTCGTGAATCAGCAGCTCGGCCCCGGTCGCCTCGATGACTTCCCGGTTGGCCGCAATGTGGTCGACATGCCCGTGGGTGTCAATCACGTACTTCACAGTCCCGCCCAGTTCCCTCACCTTGTCGAGAATCATCTCCGCGTCCCCGCCCGGGTCGATTACTGCCAGTTCGACCCCGGACTTCAGGATGTAGCAGTTCGTAGCCAGCGGCCCAACCACCAGCCGCTCGATGGTCTCAGCCAC
>JAPLUO010000168.1 GCA_026397595.1 Caldifarciminota bacterium | reverse complement strand
CGAAGACCGGGGCATCGAAGACTACGGCACCCTGCAGAACCTCATCGGCAAGCCCGGCGTCTATCGCCGGCTGATGGAGCGGATCGAGGACGCGGATAAGCGCTACAACTCCGGCCTGTTCGACTTCCGCAAAGACACCGTCACTCCGTCCCTGAAGATTGACGACAAGCTCCTCTCCGACATCCTCTCCGAACTCTACCCGCCCAAATCGCCCTACGAATTCTCGGTCATCGGCATCGAAATCCTCGGCGAGGTCTATGAACAATTCCTCGGCAAAGTCATCCGGCTGACGCCGGGCCATCAGGCCAAGGTCGAGAAAGGTCCAAAGGCCTTGTTCCCACCCGTGCACTTGACGTGCCGTCCGCCCCGCGTAGACTGTCGGTGATGCCATGCGAATCCCGTCCGGCCTTGACGGAAGTAGAATTGTTTACTATGGAGCTTGTCTGAAAACTAGCTTGCACCACTTGCGCGCTACCCTATGTTGTGTCCAATGAACTGGCGACGCTCAGCCAGTTGTGGTTCAGGAAGGCCGAACCCGAGTTTCTGGACAAGCTCTATGTCCCCGGAATTACGCTTCTGCCGGTTCACTGCCGGCGACTACCGCGCAACCGAGAAGCTGGTGCTGCAGAGGTAGGGAACGGACAGTAGACAGTAGACAGGAGACAGGAGTGCAGAATCGGACAGGGGCGCGGGCGACCGGCGTGGACATGACGACGGGAAGCGCCGTCCGCAGGCATCGGAAGACACGGCTCGTCGGCATCCTCCTCTGCCTGCCCGGTCTGGTCGTGGCTGGGGTGTCGTTCCCGGAAATCAAGACGGTCGTCGACCTGTCCGCAGACGGCAGCGTCCACATGGTGCAGGATTTGACCTGCCGGTTCGATAGAAGCGGCCAAGCGGTGCGCCTGACCTACCCGGCCCCGTTCCCGCGCAGCCGGGTCACGCTCAACCGCCTTACCGAGCAGTCCAGGCTGGGCCAGGGACCGGTCGAGGACGTGGAAACCAGAGCCGAGTACGGGACTCTGGTCGTGAAGTGGAACCCGCGCGCCCATGACGAGACCAAGCACTACATAATAGACCTGACAGTACAGCACGCGGCCCGGCGCTACGGTGATGTGGCACTTCTGCACATACCAATCATCGGTGCCGCGCCCGGGCCGGTCGAGCGAGCCACGGTCGAGCTGCACCTGCCGTCCGCCGCGACCAGGACGTTCCGGTTCTATGACGGCGACCCGAACGCCGGCACCGTCGATCAAGACCGCAGAACCGGGTCGCTGACGCGCTGTGACATGGAATGGGGCGACCGGCTTACGATCGACGCGGTGACCGACCTGACCGTGTTCAAGGACGCGCCGCTGCCCCTTGAACTTCGGCCGCCGCCGATCCGCCGCACCGCAATCCCGCCCTGGTGGCTCGCCCCCATACCAGGGCTGCTGCTGCTGGTGCTGCCGCCGCTGATTGCACTGGCGCTGCTCCTCGTGCTCTACCTCGTGTACGGCCGGGAACCGCACGTGGACTACGACGTCCGGTATGAGCACGAGCCGCCGGGCCGAATCCCGCCGCTTGCCGTTCCGGCGATCATGCGGCAGCAGCCCGACCTGACCGAGTTGCCGGTGCAGACGCTGGACGCGACCCTGGCGACCCTGCTGGACGCCGCGCGCAATGGCGTGCTCGACATCCTGCCCGGCGACGCGCGCACCGGCGGGGGCCGCGGGTTCGTGCTGGCGCACCCGGACAGGCTTGACGCGCTCGATGACCTGAGCAAGAACGTGGTCAGCTACTACTTCAGCAGTGTGGGCCGGGGGCGCGACTCCGTTACCGCCGACGACATCCGGCGCCATGCGCTGGAGCAGCCGGACGCGTTCCGGTTCTGGCTCAAGCTGATGAGCCAGGAGGGCCGGGACTGGTGGTGGAAGAACCTTGGCGTCGACTTCCTGGAGCCGGCCAGTTTCACGGCCTACCAGTCCTTTTGCTGGATCGCACCCATCCTCACCGGGCTGGGCTGGCTGCTGGTGCCGCTCGGATTCGCAGGTCTCTCGGACACCCCGTCCTCCAGACTGCGGGGCGCGCTGTTCGCGCTGACGTTTCTGCTCAGCCGGATGGTGTACGTTCACTTGGGCCGGGTGATTCTACGATGGAGCCCGCCGGCGTACCATGAGCACCTGCGCTGGCAGAGCTTCCGGCGGTTCCTGGTCGAGTGTTCGACCATCGGGCACGCGCCAATCGAGCTCTCGGCCATCTGGCAGGAGTACTACGTATATGCAGTGGCGCTGGGCATCGGCGAGAGATTCATGCACGGCCTGTCCAGCCTGGCTACCGCTATGAACTGGAAGGTTGAGCTGCTGTGGTGGCGTACTCTGGAAGGCGTGGCAGTTGGTTTTGCGGGGCCGCCGCCCGAGCCGCACACCCGGGAGGTTCTCGGGCAGAGCATCGGACCGATGCTCGAAGCGTTCCGCTCCGGTTCCGGTTTGCAGGGAGAGCGGCCGAGCCGGCTGCAGCCATCCACGCTCCGGCGGGCGGGGAAGCAATAAGCGGCCGGACGCTGGTGACTCGTCTCTACTCCCCATTCCCTAGTTCTGCTGCTCTCAGCATCACTATCCGCTACTCGCTCGCGACTGAGGGTCCGGTCTTGCTGCGCGTGCACGACCTGACCGGACGAGTTGTCCGGACGCTTGCCGATGGCGTGATGCGGCCGGGCCGGTACAGTTTGAGCTGGAACGGCGCCGATGACCGGGGCAGGATTCTGGCCAACGGCATCTACTTCTGCCGCTTCTCAGCCGTCGGCATTCGGGCGACCGAGAAGCTGGTGCTGCAGCGCTGACCTTCCGAACAGACACAGAAGGGCGTCCGCGCGGCAGGAATCGGTTATTGTGTCACCGGGGCAAAGCCGGAACCTGCAGATCCGGATTCTTTAGGCTCGGGCTTCGCGGACGCGGCGCGGCGCTACTTTGAAGGCCCCAAGACGTACTTGCCGGTCTTGTCGATGTAGCCCGACTTGCCGCCAACGGAGACGTGCGCCAGCCCTTCGGAGAAGTCACTGGCGTAGTCAAACTGCGGTTTGATGATGACCTTGCCGGTCTTGTCAAGGTAGCCCTTCTTGATGTCAACGGAGACGTACGCAAGTCCTTCAGAGAAGTCACTAGCGTAGTCAAACTGCGGTTTGACAACGTATTCGCCGGTCTTGTCTATGTAGCCCCACTTCACTCGCGCACGTCCGCCAGTTGGCGGGTCCCTGACCACCACCGCCGCGAGCCCTTCGGAAAAGGAGAAGGGCAAGGCGAACTGCGGTTTGATGACCAGCTTGCCGGTCTTGTCAATGCAGCCGAACTTCCCGCCGACGTTGACCGCCGCCAGCCCTTCGGAGAAGTCCTGAGCCCGGTCGAACTGCGGGGCGATGACCAGCTTGCCGGTTTTGTCAACGTAACCGGACTTGCCGCCAACGGAGACCTGCGCCAGCCCTTCGGAGAAGTCCCGGGCCTGGTCGAACTGCGGGGTGATGACCAGCTTGCCGGTTTTGTCAATGTAGCCGAGCTTCCCGCCGATGTTGACCGCGGCCAGCCCTTCCGAGAAGTCACTGGCGTAGTCAAACTGCCGGTTGATGACAACCTTGCCGGCCTTGTCAATGTAGCCGTACTTCCTCGGATAGTAGCCAATCCCTACCGCTGCCAGCCCTTCGGAGAAGCCCCTGGCCTCGTCGAACTCCGGGTGGATGACCTCCTTGCCGTTACTGTCAATAAAACCGGATTTCCCGCCCGCGAGCTCGCCCCACATGCCGATCTCGCCTCCCACAGTCACCGCGGCCAGCCCTTCGGAGAAGTCCCCGGCGTAGTCAAACTGCGGGTCGATGACAACCTTGCCGGCCTTGTCAATGTAGCCGTACTTCCTCGGATAATAGCCAATCCCTACCGCCGCCAGCCCTTCGGAGAACTCCCTGTCATCGTCGAACTGTGGTTTGATGACAACCGTGCCGGTCTTATCAATACGGCCGTACTCTCCGCCCACTTTGGCAGGGGGCGGCACGGCAGGCTTCTGCTCCGACTTCGTGGCTGGCGTGTCCGTTTGCTGACCGCAGGACAGCAGCGCCAGCAGCGCGAGTGCGAAGATCAGGGTCTGTTTCATGATGTCATGCTTCCTTTGTCTGCAGCCACGGAATCTGGTCATTCAGCCTTCTCCACAATCCCAATCTCGTCCTCTGTCAATCCGTACAGTTCGTACACCAGCGCGTCAGAGATCGCCATCGGCTTACGGCTCACGGCTAACGGCACCCGCGTGCTTCTGGCACCGCATCCGACCGAGGCCGTAGGCTGCAAGCTGAAAGCCGTCGGCTGTCCTCTTCGGCTCGACCAGGCTCCCCGCCTTGCCATGCCGGGTCTTGTCGGTCCAATAACGTGTACGCTGTTCCTCTTCGCCAGCGAAGGTGCTGGTGCATGATGCAGTTCCCTGCAGCGGTCCGTCACTGCGGATTCACAATCGAACCCAGGAAAAGGACCGCACCGGTCTCGTCGTCGCAGATGGCGCACATGAATGGCCGGTCCACAATCATGACGAACGGCTTGGGTGGCGGTTCCTCCAACGCTGCGCCCGCGACCCCGATCTCGACCGAGGTCACCGCCGCGGCCTCGGTGCCCCCCTCGTTCACGTCGACGAAGGTCTTGTGCCTGACCGCGTCGATCCGTGCCCGTGCATCCGGACCAGCCTGCGGGCCGAACTCGACCATGCGGGAGAAGTCCGCCTGATTCCTGTCGAATGCCACTGCCATTCCCAGCTCCTTAAGCACGTCTGAGAGCTCGGTCTCGTAGTCTAGCCGGAACTTGGGTAGTTCGACGTGACCGGGCCTTGAGCTGAACCTCCCGAGCCACGTCTTCCAGACCGAACCGTCGAGCATGGAGTAGAGATGTTGCAGGTTCGAGTTGCTGTCGGGCAGGAAAACGTACATTCCAACTCGACTCGTGCCGTAGGGCAGACGCACGGCCTGGAAATCCTCGCTCTCGTAGTACTGATAGCCGCCGTCCTGAGCCATCATGCGGACTCTGCTCACGGAACCACGGGTCGGGTGAAAGTCCTTGTCCCGAGTCAACATGGAGTCAAACTTCTCGCTCCAGGTGCCCTTGAAGTAGACCGCATTGACCAGGAAGAGGACGTGCTCCTGCGTGATCGTGTCAACGATTCGGGGTATCTTCCCACGGGTATTCTCGCTCACCCACTTGTTGATTACGTCCCGGGCGCTGGGCTGGTCAAAGTCGAGCATGCTCACCTTGGCCGCGAAGTATCGGCGATTCGCGTCAAGGAAATCGGGTCTGAACTTGAAGCCCCACTGCGCCCAGATCGAACCCGGCTTCACAAGACGGCCCCAGAGCGAGTTGGCGATTGCCAGCTGAACCTTGGGGTCGGGATCAACCAGGGCGGTTCGCAACACCGCACTGGCCCGGTTCACCTGGTCCTGGCTCATGTCTTCCAGGCCGAGGACCTTCGCCATGACCTCGCGCGTGCCGCTGGCAGCGCCGTTGCAGGTCATGGTCAGGGCCATAGCGATGCTGGCCGGGGAGATGAAGACGTTGCTGCCGGGTTTGGCGTCGACCTCCTTCCGGAACAGCCGGAACCCGAATCCGTCTGCGGCCTGGGCCAGCGCCTTGAGGTCACTCGCTCCGGTGGACTCGCCGGCAGCCCGGTTGAGCCTGCCGGTGTCGGACTGCTTTGATTGGCTCTTGCCCTGCTGTCTTGTGGAACAGCGGAAGCTGCCCACGCCAGCACATAGGAGCAAGACGAGAAACAGACATGAGACCTGTCGCGTCAAGATTCACCTCCTGATAATACTGCCCATGCTACGGCCGAGCGTGTGTTGGCGTCCCTATCGGCCCTTGCGCACTCCGTTCTCCCGACTGCTCGGCAGCAGGTGCGGCAACAGCCGGACGCCGTGCGTGGGGAGCACGCGGACGCTCCCCCTGCTTCGAAATTCTCCTCATCGGTGCTTCTGATGACAACACCAATCGGTCAATCTGCACGTCGGTGGCGGCAGTCTGGCGCACGTCCGCTGTCGGCCTACGGCTCACGGCTAACGGCTCCGACGTGTCTCTGGTGCTGCATCCGTCAGTGGCCGCAAAGCGTAGGCTGTCAGCCGTCAGCGACCTGTTCTTCACGTGCAGCTTCAGCATCGTGTCGACCAACTCGACCATCCGGTCACGCCGCCCGCTCAGGAGAATCCTCTACTACTTCCCCGGACTTGATTGGCATCTTCCTTTCTCGCCAATTCTCAACATTCCATCGATGAGCGCAACATACTTCGGTTCGAGAGACCTCATGAAGGCTCTCTTATCGGCTCGATAGACCTGACCGATTATTGAACACATGCAAGAGAAATGAGCATACGGGGCGATTCTGCCAAGTCTGCCGTAGTCAATGTGTCTCTTCTCTTCATATCCGCTGAAGAAAGGCCGAGAAGAGACAGTCTGCCTGCCCTCCACGACGAACAACGAATCCAGTTCCCAGAAGGGCCTTGGCGCGCAAAGCCCAGCCAGGTCGAAGTACGGGTCGCCAAAGTCGACCCATTCCATGTCGCATATGAAAGATGGTTGCCATCCGCTATCGGTTTTCCGGAAGTGTAGTTCGGCGTCAGCCACACAAACCGACTCTGTGTCCACCAGGAGTGAGTTGTCGTTTTCAATGACTTGCTGACAGGCATCAATCTTGCTCATCTCGATGGCGAATTGGCCGTCTTGGACGACATGGCGGAGTTGGTCAAGCCGATACAACATCCTTTCGGTTCCCTGCGGTCTTCCCTGTGGTTTCCTTTCAACCTGAAACCTGCGTGAATTTCCCATCTAAGGCGGGGCTTGAAGCCGCGCATAGCTTGAGGCCCACGGCCGTTTTGCTCATAATCTTAGACTACCTTTTGGTTAGCCTAAGATTATGCGGAGAGGTGCCCCACAAAG
>JAPLUO010000227.1 GCA_026397595.1 Caldifarciminota bacterium | reverse complement strand
GGGGTCGCCCCCTAAGCAGCTTTCGAGTTAGCTTTCGAACAAGCTCTTGAACGAGGTTTGAATTGAGGTTTGAACCGAGCTTTAGAACAAGGTTTGCCGCGAGCTTTTCCGCGAGCTTTGAACCGAGCTTTGCGAGGAGCTCTTGAACGAGCTTTGAAATGAGCTTTCAAATGAACTCTTGAATAAGCTTTCGACGAAGCTTTCCGGCGAGCTTTCATCGCAGCTTTGAGCTGCGAGTTTCCAGGTGCCAGTGAGGCGCGTTTGCGCCAGGGGTGATATTCCGGTTGGCGCGAGCAGCGTTTCCCGCTAGCGGCTGAGCACCACCTTTGCGCTGGTGCGGCTGTTGCCGGATGCGAGCGTGACAAAGTAAAGGCCGGGAGCGACACGCGCGCCGCGGGAGTCGGTGCCGTCCCAGACCACTGACATTGACGAGTGACGATTGACGAGTGACGATTGGCTAAAGGAGCGGACGAGGCAGCCTTGCACGTCATAGATGCGCAGTTTGCCGTCTGCGGTTGGCAGTTTGCAGTTGATGGATAGGCGGCCACGGAACGGATTTGGAGAAACGGTGAACGATGCGCGGTGCACGGTGTACGGCTGCGTCGAGACACCGAGGCCCGTGGCGAGGAGTATCGAGACGTTGTTCGCGCTGTAGTTCGTGGTCGCGAGGTCGAGCGCGCCGTCCCGGTCGAAGTCAGCTATACCGATGGTCCACGTGCCGCTGCCGGTCGCGTACGACGCCGCAGTGCCGAACGTGCCGTCGCCGTTGTTGAGCAGGACATAGGCAGACGTGCCGTTGTCCGAGGCGACGCCCAGATCGATGTCGCCGTCGCCGTCGAAGTCTCCGTCTTCGATTGTGTGGGCGGCGGAAGGAATGGAATAAGTTGCCGGGGCGTAGTAGCCGCCGTTGCCGTTGTTAAGCAGGATTGCGACCGACGCGATTGAGGTGGATACGACCGCGAGGTCAGCCCGGCCGTCTCCGTTCAGGTCGTTGGCGTAGAGCGCCTCGGGCCCGGCCATAGCGGTGAAGTTGGCCAGCCGGGAGAACGTGCCCGAGCCGTCGTTGTAGAGCACGCTGACGTTGTCGTTGCCCTGGTTACAGCAGGCGATGTCGAAGTCGCCGTCGTTGTCCACGTCGAGCGCGGCCACGCCATGCGCCCAGGACCCGGCCGAGTAGCTCGCGGGCCCGGTGAGGGTTCCCGAGCCGTTGTTGGTCATCACTCTTACGTTGTTCTGCGAACCCATGCCGTCGGTGACGACGATGTCCACGTCGCCGTCGCCGTCAAAGTCGGCGCCGGATATGTACTGGCCGAGGGTTGCTGGTACGTAGGTGCCGGCATTGGCAAAGGTGCCGGAGCCGTCGTTCTTGAGGATCTCAAGGTGGGAGGTGCCCGGTTCGTTGTGGAACACGGCGAGGTCGACGTCGTGGTCCGAGTCGAAGTCGGCGGCGAATACCGCTATCGGGTCGTCATTCACCGTTGTGTAGGAAGGCGCGGCGAACGTGCCGTCACCGTTGTTGCGCAACAGGGCGGCGGCCGCCGGGGAGTTGCTCGTGGTGACGATGTCCACGTCGCCGTCCGCGTCGAAGTCGGCGCAGACGAGCCCGCGCGGCTCAGAGCCGGTCGGGAAAGCGTTCTGGGCCGCAAACGTGCCGCTGGATGCGAAGGGTATAGCGGTGGTGAAGGTCCAGCCGAACCCACCAAGGTATGTGCCGTTGCTGCCGCGGATGGCCTTGGTCAGCGTGGCGACGACGGGTTCGCCGGTCATGAAGTCCGCCGCCGGGTCGAACCACGCTACGTGCGCCGCGCTGTCATAGCTGACCGCGCCGTGGCGCAGGCCAGTGCGTGCCCCGCGTACGAGGAAGGAGGTCGAATCGAGCGTGGACGGGTCCAGGGGAAGGTTGAAACCCGCCGAAACCAAAGTGGTATCCGGCGCGCCGATTTCATACTGGCCGGGGACGAGCGCTGTGATGGCGAGCGCCTCTTCGTTGAGCAACACCGAGACGTCGTCTGAGCCGTAGTTGGCGACGGCAAGGTCCAGGTCGCCGTCCGAGTCAAAATCGCCGGCGGTGACCGAGGCGGCATCGGCACCGGCTTGGTATCTCGTGCCGGGGGCAAAAGCGCCCCGGCCGTTGTTCAGGAACACCACTGCCCTGCCCAGGCCGGTGGTGTTGGCCGACGCCAGGTCGAGCGCGCCGTCGCCGTTCAGGTCAGCCAGCGCCAGACCGGTCGGCTCACCGGGGTCGGCGTACCTGGTTCCGGTACCGAGCCCACCCTGGCCGTCGCCCATCAGCACCGATATGCTGTCGGCATTCTGATTGGCCACCGCTACGTCGACGCTGCCGTCCGCATTCAGGTCGCCGGCGACAACCGCGGCCGGGGAGCGGCCGGCAGCGAAATCGGCCGCCGGGACAAACGTTCCGTCACCACGGCCCAGCAGCAGGGAGACGTTGTTGGAGACGCTGTTGGCCGTAATCAGGTCGGGCCAGCCATCGTTGTTGAAATCAGCGGATGCGACCGCCCACGGCGCAGTTCCGGTCGAGCAGTAGGTTGCGCTGGCGAAAGTCCCGTTCCCGTTGCCGAGCAGCAGGGCGACCCGGTCATCGCCGGCACAGGACGATGCCAGGTCGAGGACGCCGTCGAGGTTCAGGTCGGCCGCGCAGAGACCGAACGGATTCAGGCCGGTCGGGCAGGTAACCGGCGCAGCAAAGGTCCCGTCGCCGTTGCCGAGGAGCACCGCGACGTGGTTGGAGCCGGACACGGCCACGGCGATGTCGAGGATGCTGTCGGAGTCGAAGTCCCCGGCGCACGCCGCCTCCGGTTCCGCGCCCAGCGCGTAGAATGCGAACGTATCGAAACCCCCGTTGCCCTGCCCGAGCAGTATCGCGATGTCCCCGGCGCCAAAGTTGACAACCGCCAGGTCGATGTCGCCGTCGCGGTTGAAGTCGGCGGTGATGATGTTGTTCGCTCCGGAGTGCGTGGGGACGGTCGCAGGGTTCGCGAACCGGCCGGAGCCGCCGCCGGCCGCGGAGAAGAACTGCCACAGGCAGCCGGGGAATGAATCGCCGCCGGAGGAACGGACGGCGTTGGTCAGTTCGGCCGTGACCAGTTCGCCCGGCCGGAGTTCTTCGTCCGGGTCGAGCTCGGCCACGTGACCGACCGAGTCGTAGGTTACCGCGCCGAACCGCCAGCCTGTGAGTTGTGAGTACATCCGGAACGATGCGGCCGACAAGGTCGCCGGGTCCATCGGTACGCTGAAGCCGGCCAGGGCCGACGTCGCAACGGAGACGTCCAGCGCGTTCCGCGCCGGGACGAGCGACGTGACCGCGGGCAGGTTCGAAACCGCGCCCGGGCCGCCGTACGCGCCCATGTCGTTGCGGGTGCCGTCCGGGTCGTTGTACTGCGGTGCGGGATTGCCGGCGTCGATGCAGGGCGAGCCGGCCTGCAGGTGGAAGTCGCGGCCGGCGCTGTCGGTATAGACCGGGGCGAGCGAATCGGAGCCGATGCCGGGAGTCGCCTGATGGTAGTTGACCGCGTTGTGCCAGACGTCGTTGTAGGTCAACGCGGGCGGCGTGCCGCCGCCCGGGCCATAGACGCCGTACATCGAGCAGCCCGTGACGATGTTGTTCATGAAGACCGGGCCGTAGCCGGAGTCGTCGGAGAATCCGATGCGGCAGTTGTGAATCGTATTGTTGACCACGGTCGCGTCGGAACCGGTAGAAACGCCGAAGTAGGTGTTGTCCGCGATGACGTTATTGGCGATGTACGCAACGCTGCCGTTCCAGAGCGCAATGCCGCAGTCGTTGCCGCTGATTCGGCAGTTGGTGATTTCCGGCCGCGCGCCCGAGTTGCAGAACACGCCGCCGCCGCCGGGCATGCCGCCGCCGTTGAGCGCGCCGGTTATGGTGAATCCCTTTAGCTTGGTATCAGACGTGATGGCGTTGCCGATGGCGCGGACCACGTCGCCCGCGTCGCCACCGCCGTCGATAGTCGAGAGTCCTTCGCCCGCGCCCTGTACCACGACGCCGGCTTTCAGGTTGGTTTCCTCGACGTAGGTGCCGGGGGCGACCATCACGATGTCGCCCGCGACCGCGGCATCAATGCCCTGCTGGATAGTCGGGTACTGGCTCGGCACGTAGATGATGTCGGCCCGGGCCGGCACCGCCGCGGCCAGAAATGCGAGGACGAGCACAAGACGATTCACGGCGACCTTCCTTTCAAGTCCGGTAGCGGACACTACGGCGCTTCACGACGTCCTCAGCTTAAGACAGGGCGGCGGCGCTGTCAACTGTGTAGCCGCCCGCCCCCGACGCTGTTGACATGTCGCGGCGCGCGCCTATTCTTGAGCATCCCGGTTCGGCCCGCAGGGCCGGGATGCAGACGTCGTTAATCCGATACTTTCCCGGCGCGAGACGGCGCTGGAGGAGGCACGATGTTACCGGATGCATACGTCCGTTCGATTCTGGCTAAGTACGAACTGCCGAGCGGCGAGGGCTCGCCGGCTGAGCTCGCCGCGGCCGAGCTGAGGCAACCGATTACCGAATGGGCCGGTCGGTTCCTGTTGGACATTCGGTTCTGCGGGTCGTATGCGAAGGAAACACGGATCCGGGGCGCGACCGACATCGACCTGCTGATTTCGCTCGGGCCGCGCACGCCGCTGGACATCGATAAGCTCTACGATCGGTTCTTCGACTTTCTGAAGCGCCGCGGCTACAATCCCCGACGCCAGAGTGTCACCATCGGCGTGACGCATCACGGTCTGGAAGTGGACCTGATACCGGCCAAGCAGGAATGGGGCGGCTCGAACGACCACCGGATCTTCGAGACCGAACATCAGCGAATCACCCGAACCAATTTCGACACGCACCTCCAGGCTGTGAAGGAATCGGGCACCATTGAGGAAATCCGTCTGCTGAAAATCTGGCGCACCCTGCGCAACCTCCGCCTGCCGTCCTTATGCCTCGAACTGGCCGTGATGGACGCCCTGCGCCGTCAGGCGCGTCACCAGCCGGTGGCAAACATGGAGGTCGTGCTGCGGTATCTTAAGGACGTCCTGCCGAGCGCGCCGATTCGGGACCCGGCCAACTTTGAGAACCTTGTGTCCGACGACCTGCTGAAGCACGAGAAACTGGCTATCTCCGAGGCTGCGGCCGAAAGTCTGAAGCACTCCGACTGGGCCAAGATCGTCTGGTGACCGCGGGCGACCCGAACCCTCGCACTGTCCGACAGGGGTCGCTGCGGCCAACCCCGGGGCCCGTGAACCCCGTTTCTCGGCGGGACCCGGACGAGGTTGCGCGCCGGCGCGTCGCTCGTCGTCGGCTCGTGGAGAACCGGATTGCGTGGTCGCGCCACGCAAAGGCCGCGGCCGCGCAGCGCGCGACCGGCTGTCCCGGCCGGGCGTACAACCAGCTTGAGGCGAAGCTGGCTGCGATGCTCGACGCGGCCGGCGTTGACTACCGCTGGCAGCTCCCGCTGGGACCGTACGTGTACGATTTCCTGCTGCCGAACCGCACGCTGGTCGAAGTCCATGGTACGTACTGGCACGCCGACCCGCGCCGCTACGACCCCAAAGCCCTAACGCCGGACCAGCGCCGCAACCTGTTGCACGACATCGACAAGCGACTCTTTGCCGCAGCGAAGGGCTACCGGCTGAGAGTCGTCTGGGAGGCGGATTTCCGCAATGGCAAGCTGGTGCTCGAGGATCTGCTCGGCCCCGGCCGGCCCGCAGCCTGAGCCGATTTCTTTGATTTCGGCCCCCGGTTTCCATATCTTCATTCGGTGCATATGACAAGACTGCTGGCCATATTGGCGCTGGCCGTGGCGACGTGCTATGCAAGTGTCGCCTCGTCGGTCAGGCTCGGGTATCGCGGCGAACCGGGCGTTGAGTCAAAGATGTTCGCAACCGTGACGGCCGATGTCGTCCCGGTTCAATACCTGAGGGTAGATGCCGGGCTGTCCTTCAATGTGTTCCAGAACAACGGCGTGGGCACGGCCGGCATGGGTCTCGGCGCGGTGCTGTTCCGGCCCGCCGGGCTGACAATCAGGTTCGCGGCCCAGCACCAGCAGTGGAATGACTGGCAGGCAGGAGAGAATCGAGCGCTGGCAACAGTCGAGGCAGGACCGGTCTACGGCTTGGAGGCCGGTTTCGGAGTCGCCCGCCGCGTGTCGGTGTTCGGGGCGGACGACTACCGGTCGCCGTTCGTGTGGAAAAGCGGCGCGGCCGAGTGGAACTACGTGTACCGCCTGACGTGGGAGTTCCTGCGGAAAGAGAGTTGGTGGCTCAAGGCGGGCTTTTCAAGCTACGACCTGTTCACTGTCCACAACCCGCAGCAGTTCCCTCTCTGCCTGAGCGGGTCGTATTCTCTGAAGGACAATCTTGACCTGGTCGTGGACGCCGGCACCGCTATCATCGGCTTTTCGGGCGGCCTCGCCTCGTTCCACGAACTGACGCTGAACGCCGGGGTAAGGTATGAGTTCTAGGCGCGCCGCGATACTTTGTCTTGCGGGCTTGCTCGCACTTTGCGCCTGCGAGTGGGACATCTGGGCAATGGCGACGCGTCCAACCGTGGAAGACCGCGTGCGCGAGAACTTGACCGGCGAGCCGCCCGCGCCCGGTCCGGTTCCGGTCGACCCGGACTCGTTCCAGTTCGCGGTGTTCGGCGACCCCCAGATCGAGCACGACAACGTGAACAACCTTGGTCGGTTCAAGCAGGATGCAGCGACTAGGGGCATCGACTTCTTCTGCGTGCTCGGCGACCTGACCAACGACGCGACCACGGACGAAGTAGACAGCGTCAAGCTGGACCTCGACCGGGTCGGCATCCCTTACTATGCCACCATCGGCAACCACGATCTGTTCCAGGCCGATGGCTGGGAACGGTTTAAGCAAAGCTACGGGCCGAGTTGTTTCCCGGTAGTCATCGCCGACCGCATCAAGCTGATATTCCTCGATACCGCCGACGGCACCATCGGTCCGACCCAGTTCGCCTGGCTCGAAAGCGAACTACAGGACAGCCGGTTTGTCAAAATCATTCTAACGCACTACCCGATCTATGACGGTGAGGAGCCGATAATGTGGCGGCTGGCCAGCCCGGTCGAGCGGGTCAAGCTCCAGAGCCTGCTGGAGAAGTACGGCGTCTACGCCTGGTGCGCCGGCCACACCCATGCCTGGCGACACGCGGTGGTCGACGGCGTCAATCACTTCACCTGCGGTACGATGCCGCCGGGCGCGCTCAACTACGGCAGCGGCAAGGGCTACCTGCTGTTCACATTTGCCCACGATTCGCTCTCCTGGCAGCGGGTCGTCTTCGAGTAGCCGCACGCCCCGCGAGTTCCACCTCGCCTCGGGCAGCACACAGCGCCAGATGATGAACCGGGAGGACCGGTTCCGCTGCAAGGAGGACGACACCAAGCAGGGGTTGTCCTGCCCTATGGTGACGGCCGGTTCAACCTGTATGTCTTCCTCCCGCGTGACAAGGACGGCCTGGGTAGGCTCATTGACGCGACCAAGCCGGACGACTTCGCCGCGTTCTTCACCGGGTTCGCGGGGAAGAAGGGCACGGTCGTCCAGCCCCGGTTCAAGATTGAGTTCGAGCAGAGCCTCAACGCAACGCTTAAGCAACTCAGCATGGGAGTGGCGCTCACACCGGCCGCCGACTTCTCTAAGATGGTGGCGGCGCCCTACACGGCGGCAATCAGCGACGTCCTGCACAAGACATTCGTCGAAGTGAACGAAGAAGGGACCGAGGCGGCGGCGGTGACCGGGGTCAAGATGATGATGACCGCGATGCCGCGACCGGAAGACAAGTTCTCCTTTGTCTGCGGCCACCCGTTCCTCTGCGCCATCCGCGACGACGTGACCGGCTCGGGCCTCTTCCTCGGCGCCATCTTCGACCCGAAGCAATAGCGACCGACGGTCAGCAGGTCACGGGCGGCGAGAGCGTGGGCGGGCCCCCCGGCCCCATTCCAGGCCCCCACGAATACGCGCAAAACGGCGTCCCGCGACTCCGCCTCTAACAGCACCCGAAGATAGTTGTTGACATCGGGAGGAACATTAGTAGTATTTAGTTAGTAATAGTTTCGCAAGGAACTAGCCCGACTGCGGGCACACAAAACAACACAGCCGCCGCGCCGGGAAGATGGATGAGCCGACCAGCCTCCACTCGGGCAATCGGTCGACCCGGCCTCTCTCGGCGCGGCGATAAACCAGCGGGCACAGCCCGCTCAACAACCTTAAGGAGGTTGCGTGATACGTTCTCTAATGGTCTGTCTTCTGACGGCGGCGATCGCGGGCAGCGCGCTCGGCGCAGATGCGGTGAATGGCCGGTTCGTCGGCCTCGGCCCCACCGTCCTCTTCGGTGATTTCTCCGGGTTGAATGATGCCTTTGCCCGGCAGGGCATCGGCAAGCTCAGCTCGACGCACGCGACGACGGGCTGCTCCGGGTTTGGCGTGTTTGGTCGCGCCGTCTTCGGCTTCGCCGGGTGGGACGGCGACCAGACGGTCAGTTCGGAAAGCCTGACGGCCAAGGTCACAATCCGCGGCGGCGAGTTCAACATCGGGTACAGCGTCGTGAAACAAGCGCACCTGCTTGTCGCTCCGGTGCTCGGTATCGGCGTCAACGTCTACGATATCGCGTTGGCTCCCGTCAACAGCGACTTCTCCAGCTTCGACAACCTGCTCCAGAACCCGAGGCGGACGAGTTCGGCTTCGTCCGCGGCCTTGCTCCTGTCGCCGCAGTTGATGGTCACGGTGCCGATTTCATTCGTTGGTCTACAGCTTCGCGGCGGGTATCAGTATCAGCCGGCGAACTCAAAGTGGGAGCTGTCTGAAGGCGGCCAGTTGCGGGAAGGGCCCTCGATTGCCAAGGGTACGCCCTTCGTGGCGCTGAGCGTCGTCTTCGGCCCCAGGAGCTGGTCACACAGGAACCGCATCAACGACTAGCGCGGCAGTCCGCGAGAGAGCACGGGCGGGCATCCTGCCCGCCCGTGATGCTGCTCCGGACCGCCTATTGCACGAGCAGGGTCCTGACCATCTGCCGCACGGCCGCCGGTCCTATGCGTGGTGAAGTAGGCTTCCGGGACCAGCCTGCAGCCGCGGCTTCGGCGTATCGGTGACGTAGCTAAACAATGAAAGATACACTTATGAAAGCAATTGTATACACAGAATACGGACCACCGGAAGTTCTTCAGCTCAAAGAGGTGGAAAAGCCTGTTCCGAAGTCCAATGAAGTGCTGATAAGAACATATGCGACTGCGGTGCACTCAGGCGATTGCAGAATGCGAAGTCTTGACCTGGGTGGTGTTTCGTTCTCACAACGTATCTTGGCCCGGCTGATATTAGGTGTTACAAAACCAAGAAGACCCATACTAGGGCTGTGGCTATCCGGGGAGATTGAAACCACAGGAAAGAAAGTCAAACGATTTCGAGTTGGCGACAAAGTCTATGCCCGTACACCAGACCTGCAGTTTGGAGCTTATGCCCAGTACACATGCCTGCCTGAGAAAAGCATCATGGCATTGAAACCAACCAACGTAACCTATGAGGAAGCCGTGGCTGTTCCGTTTGGAGGTCTTACTGCCCTGTGTTTTCTCAGAAAAGGCGGAATCCGAAGCGGACAGAAAGTGCTTGTCTATGGGGCATCCGGAGCAGTCGGGACTTCGGCCATACAGCTTGCCAGGTACTATGGGGCGGAAGTTACTGGGGTTTGCAGTACATCGAATCTGGAGTTGGTGAGATCCCTGGGAGCCGAAAGGGTCATTGATTACACGCAAGAGGATTTCACAAAGGGCAACGAGCTTTTTGATATTATCTTTGATGCTGTTGGCAAGATCTCGTACTCGAAGAGCAAGGACGCCCTTAGGCCGGAAGGGAAGTATGTTTCGGTTGTAGCGAGCGGGCATGCCAAGATGGAAACGGAGGATCTGATCTTCCTCACAAAGCTCGTTGAGGCGGGGAAGTTGAAACCGGTCATAGACAGAGGCTATCCGCTGGAGCAAATGGCCGAAGCGCACAGATATGTTGACCAAGGACACAAAAAGGGAAACGTCGTAATCACTGTGGGACATGATAATAGGTAAACCCGGTAACATTGGAGGGAACTCATAAAAGCGATTGTATGTACGAAATACGGGCCACCGGAAGTTCTTCGGCTCAGAGAGGTGGAAAAACCTACGCCCAAGGACAATGAAGTACTGATAAGAATTCATGCGGCAGCAGTAACAGTCTCGGACTGTATGGTTCGAAGTGGCAAGGTGAATATCTTGCTATGGATCCCCATGCGCATATTTGTTGGTTTCAGAAGACCAAGAAAACCGATATTGGGGTTGGAGCTGGCAGGGGAAATTGAAGCAATAGGCAAAGATGTAAAACGGTTTAGGAAAGGTGACCAGGTCTTTGCATTTGCCGGCAAGCGTTTTGGTGCTTATGCCGAGTACACTTGTCTGCCGGAAGACGGATTGTGCATGCCTGCGGACAGTCTTGTGGCACTAAAACCATCCAATGCGACCTATGAGGAAGCCGCCGCTGTTCCTTCCAGGGGAACTCTAGCATTGTATTTTCTTAGAAAAGGAAATATCCAAAACGAGCAAAGAGTTCTCATCTATGGAGCTTCCGGAGGGGTAGGTACTTTTGCGGTACAGCTTGCCAGGTACTATGGGGCAGAAGTTACCGGGGTGTGCAGTACCGCGAATCTAGAATTAGTGAAATCGCTGGGAGCCGACAAGGTAATTGACTACACAAAAGAGGACTTTACGAACAGAGGAGAGTCCTATGACCTTATTTTTGATGCCGTCGGAAAGAGATATGGCTCAAAACTACAGCGCAAGAAAGCGCTGACTCCGACCGGGAAATACATGTCAGTCGATGATGGAACACCAAAGATATGTGTCGAGGATCTGGTTTCGCTCAAGGAGCTGGTTGAAGCGGGAAAGATAAGACCAGTCATTGATAGAACGTACCCCCTGGAGCAAATTGCCGAAGCTCATAGATATGTTGACAAAGGGCACAAAAAGGGAAATGTAGTGATAACCGTGGGGCACAACAATAAGATCTGATAGAAAGTAAGCCTTCGAGTAAGCCTTGGAAGGAACAATCCAGGAAACAATGCGGCGAGGTTTCTAGTGAGCATTCAGAGGAGCTTTGAAGAGAGCTCTTGCGCGTCCGTAGTCCTGACTTCTGCCGTCTGAAACCTGGCCTCTAACTTGGTCCCGACCCCAAGCCCCGATTCCCTAGCCCCTAGCCCCAATTCGCGACCCCTCCCAGCTCGCGCAGAACGCCGACCCACAATTCCGCCTGTAACAGGGCGTGAAGATGCTTATTGACAACCGGGATAACGTTAGTAGTCTTTTATTACTAATGGTCGTGACAAACAACAATGAACCTAAGGACTAGCAGATGAAAGAAAGTGTGATTGACCATCTGATCGAGCTTGGTTTCTCGGGCGCCGAGGCGGCCGTGTACGTGGCTCTGCTGCAGGAGCCGAAGGCTACCGGGTACCGGATTGCGCGACTGGCGGGCAAGCCCGTGCCGAACACCTATAAGGCGCTGGACGCGCTGCACAAGAAGGGCGCGATTATCATGGACGAGAGCGGCCGGGGCCGTACCTACACCGCCCTGCCGGTGAACGAATTCTTCGAGGCGATGAAGCGGCGGCTGGATACCATGCGTGTCCATCTTGAGGTAGAGTTGAAGGGGTTGACCGCGGGCGCGGTCGAGGGCGGGATATACCAGCTTACCACGCCGGACCAGGTCTACGGCCGGGCAAAGACGATGCTGCGCGAGGCCAAGGGCGTCGCCTTGGTCGACATCTTCCCGGAGCCGCTTGCGCAGATGCGGGGCGACCTGGAGACGGCGGCGAAGCGGGGGTTGAAGATATGCATTATGGTCTATCAGCCGGGCGAAGTGAAAGGCTGCGAGGTGATTGCGCCGAAGAAGCCGGCCTCGCAACTCGTAGTCTGGAAGGTGGACTGGATGAACGTCGTCGTGGACAGCCGCGAGGCACTGTACTCGCTTCTGAAGAAGGACTCTGCCGGGGTGGAACGGGCGGTGTGGATAAAGGACCCGCACCTGGCGCTGCAGGCGTTCAGCGGCATGTTCCACGAGTTCGCCTTTGACCGGGCCAAGCAGTTGATCTGGGCCGGGAAGTCCAAGGACGAGGCCATGGCCGAGGTAATGAGATTCAGCCGTCGGTACGTGATCGACGACAATTTCTACGAGGTCGTCGGGCCATGGATAGATATCGAGAAGATTCGCGAACTGCAACACCGCGGCGAACGCGAGGGGGCGGCACGTCGGCGCGGCGCAGGCAAGGAGAAGAAATGAAGACAATTCTGACTGCGGCGGTTGTCGCAGCGGCGCTGCCCGGCCCGGCACCGAGCCGGACAATCGAAGGGAGTCCTGATGGACGTACCGTCTGATCGTCATCCAGTCGGCCTGTCGGTCGAGTACCCTGACCAGAAGCGCAACAAACTTTCCGTTTTCTTCCGCATTTTCGCAATAATCCCAATTGCGGTCGTCCTCGCCCTGCTGATTGGCTCCGGCTGGCACTCCGAGGGCACACGGCGCGGCGTCGAGTACGCGACCGCCGGGTTCGCGGTCGCGCCGACTCTGCTGATGATTCTCTTTCGGCGCAAGTACCCGCGCTGGTGGTTCGACTGGAACCTGAACCTCAACCGATTCCTGTTCCGGGTCAGCGCATACGGCGCGCTGCTGCGGGACGAGTACCCGTCGACAGATGAGGAACAGGCGCTTCACCTGGAAGTGCCTTACCCGGACGCGAAGACCGAACTCAACCGCTGGCTGCCGCTGGTCAAGTGGTTCCTGGTAATACCGCACCTGTTTGTGCTTGTGTTCATTGACCTTGCCGCGTACGTCTGCGTCTTCATCGCCTGGTTCGCCATTCTCTTCACCGGGCGTTACCCGCGTGGCCTGTTCGACTTCGTGGTCGGGGTGATGCGCTGGCAGGCGCGAGTGGTCTGGTACGCGGTGCTGTTCGCAACCGACAAGTACCCGCCGTTCAGCCTCGAGGCGTGAGGAATGGCTTGAGGCGTCTCTCCTCTCACGGACGCCGTCAGGGTCGCGCTCAGCGGACCGGCATCGCCTGCAAGATTCAGAACGGGTTCTGGGGTTCCGGGGTTCTAGGGTTCAGGCCGGATTCGGTCACCTGAACCCCCGAACCCGCGAACCCCTGAACCCTGTTCTTAGAAGCGGTGGATGAAGGCGAAGTAGCCGACGCAGATACCGGCGGCGTCGGCCGCCAGGTCCTTCCATGAGAAGTGTCTCGACGGCCCGGCCAGGTCGCATAGTTCCTTTGTAACACCGACGGTCAGCGTGCCGCCCAAAGCAAGGCTCGTAGGCCAGGGCGACTGCATCTTGAGTCGATTGGCGCTCATTTGGTACGCCGCTCCGACGGTGACGAAACTGGCCGAGAAATGCCAGAACTTGTCCATTGCGAACCAGCGGTCGGTCTCCGACGGTGGTCGAGTGGTCGAAAGGGCAAGTGACCTGGTGGTCGAGTGGTCAAGTGGTCTAGTGGCGGACGAGCAGGGGAGCGGGCGAGGAAGGGAGTCGCGCAAGCTGGCCGGAACCGGCTGGGCGAGGACGGTCAGCACAAGGAGCAGCGTCATCGTCTGATTGTCGCAAGTCCCGCCGCCGAGTCAAGCTGAGGCGTCCGGAAACCGACATACAACCGCCGAGACCCGGAACGGAGCATCAACAGATTACGCAGACGACACGAAGTGTCGCCCCGACGCCGAGGGAGGGGTCTCTCAGGACATCCACAGATTCCGCAGATTACGCAGACGACACGAAGTGTCACCCCGACGCTGAGGAGGGGTCTCGCCTGCGGACTTGGGATTTAGGATTTGGAGTTTGGGATTTCCCGCTCCAAGCGGGCGCCGTATGTTTCCTCGTATCTCCCGCCGTATCTTTCGGCGTATGCTGACCTGCGTCGCGCGCCGCGTCGGCACGCTCGTCTGAACCTGAATCTCAACCTCGACCTCAACCTTAACCTTGCCCTGAACCTCAGCCTCTACCTCAACCTTAACCTCTTCCTGTTCCAGTCGTCATTCGAGAAGCCGTTCGCGTCATCGTCCGCGGCGTTTACTCTTGGCTTTTGGCTTTTGACCTTTGACTTTGTGCGTCCGCCAATGCTACCCCCCAGGCAGTCTCTGGGCCGCCCACTCCCCGACAGAATTGGGGTTGCGCAGCGACGAGCTACTACATATGGTAGACGGGCATTGCGTCTGGACACTCACCGATAGAATGGGCCAAAGTGATCCTGCCCCGTGCTTCTGGTCATAGTTCGCTTCAGTGCTCGTTTCGAGCCTCAACCTTAACCTTAACCTTGCCTGAAAGTCTGCCCCGCGGCGCTCCGCCCGGCACTCGCATCGGGATTGCGGCGTTCACTTCGGCTCTGACTTCAGCACTAAGCCGCGAATTCGGCCCGCGACTGACTGCGCTACTTGTCTCGCGACTGAAAGCGTAAGTGAAAGTGCGGGTCACGGCGCAGTTGGCTGCCGAACTCGACCCCGAACTGGCTGCGGCGCTGATCGCGCGGTTGACTGCGCCCTTGTGTGCCGGGCTGACTTCGGCGTTCTTCCCCGCGTTGGTTCCGGCCTTCTTTCCGGTGCTGAAGTCCGAGCTAAGTCCTTGATTGACGGCCTCGTTGACGGCCGCATTGTATTCGGCATTGAATGCCGAGGTCACCCCCGGATTGACCCCCCTCTTGCCGGTGCAAGTGCCGGCTCAGGTTCCGGGTCGCAGGCCGCCGGCTGGGACCGTCCTCATTCGGGTCTGTGAGGTTTCATGTTACGTCTTGCCATTGAGAATGGCCTAATACCGGTGAAGGCCACGTGGGCTGACTACCGGCTCCACGACCTCCAAAGTCCGAACGACGAAAACCCCGGCCCGAGGCCGGAAAGGAGTTTTGTCATGTCCGACGTAACACGCCGAATCTCGCGCTGGAAGGCGAAGTACTCGCCTGAAATAGCGGCGCAGACCACTGCCCGCATCTTTGCCGACATGACCGAACGCTACCAGGCTTCGATGGTTGCTCTCTGCGCAATCTAAGTAGAGGGATTGCCAAGGGGCGGGCCTTTGCCCTCCCCTTCTGCTAACTCCTCTCTGCTAACTGCTAACTGCTCGTCACCTCGACTTTGCCCGGCAGATCTTCCGCCTTTCGCACGGCCGGACCATCTCCGGCCCGACACTGGCGAAAGAAGCCCAGGTGCTGCTTCAAAAGTGGCAGAATCGCGGTCTCAGGCCCGACATCCTCGCCGCCATTCGCACCGACGTCTTCAACGTCCCCGCGCCGACGCCCCAATGTAGGGTCGCTATCCGCTTGGTCACGGGCCGCAAGCTATGAGCCGTCAGCCGTCGTCTGTCAGCCGTCTGCCCTCTGCCCTCCTGCCTGTGCCGGAGTCCCTCAGTCGGAAGCCGCAAGCTGCAAGCCGTTAGCCGTCGGCCCAGCGGCCGCAGCCTTGACGCGCGTTGCGGGCCTCAGAAATCTTTCATCATGGCCCCGAATCACCCCGAGGCAACCCCCAGAACCGAGATAGGAGTTCACCACCAAGTCACAAAGACACAAAGAAGGTCCCGGAAAGGAATGTCTCTGTATGCTTGGTGTTCTTGGTGTCTTTGTGGTTCAATGTCGGATTCGGGGGCAACACGCTGCCTTGACATGCGCCGGTTCGTCTGTGATAATCAGATTGAGGATAGTAAAGTCCGTTCCTGCTGTCTGGAGGTAAGAACATGACCACTACAGCTTTGAAACAGGAAGTCACGGAGAGACTCGACTCGCTGCCGCCCGAGGACCAGCGCAAAGTTCTCGAACTAGCGCGCGCACTGACCGAACGCCGTCCCGCCGGCGTGCCCGGCAGAGATTTGCTCCGTTTCATGGGCACGATTGAGAAGACGGATCTGGATGTCATGCGGAGGGCAATCGAGGAAGACTGCGAGCGCGTAGACGACAGTCGGAAGCCGCTAGCCGTGAGCCGTTAGCCGTCGGCCATCTTCCACCGACGGCGGCGGCTTGACGTTGCCAGAAGATACGGTAGTATGAGAAGCATGTCAAAGAGGATAGCTTCGAAGCGCCATCACGAGATTCTCGGGTACCGGTTCGCGGTGCTGGTCCGCAAGGCCGAGTCCGGGTACGTCGCACATTGCCCGGGCGTGGGTGGCGTGTATGAGGAAGGCGCGACGCGCGA
>JAPLUO010000226.1 GCA_026397595.1 Caldifarciminota bacterium | reverse complement strand
CGTTCGAATGGAAGTTCACACGTCGCGACCTTGAGCAGCTCCTTCAGAAACTCGACGCCAAGACAGGCATTGAGAGTGCATCCTGCGCGGCCTAACTAACTGAAGAATACGTTAGCGAACTTATGAACCGACCTACTAAGGAACAGCGGCTCCGTGCCCGTCGACACGACCTTCACGACGCTGTCCGACGCGCAGTCGATGACCGACACCGTGCCGCTGTCATAGTTCGCGGCATAGACCTTGTTCTCCTGCGGGTTCAGGCACAGGGCGCTTGGCATGCCTCCCACCGGAATCGTGCCAATCACGGTGTCCGGGCCGCAGTCGATGACCGTTACGGCATAGCCATCTGTGCAATAGACTTTGCCGGCGCCCGGATGATAGCATATATCGGAAGACCCTGCCCCGATGGGTGTAGTCGTGAGAACGGAGTCACCCGTACAATCTATGACGGTAACGACGGGACTGAACCAGTGGGCGCAGTACACACGATTGTCGTCCGCATCGTAGGCCAGCGCGATAGGATAGCGAGCGACCGGCACCGTGGCAGTCCTTTGGTTTGTAGCGCCGTCGACGACAACGACCGACGAATCGAACACACTCGCGCAATAGGCCTTATTGGCGGATGGATTGCAGGCAATGTCCAGCCCGATTCCAGTTTGCTCGTAGGGGAGGCCAATCCGCGCCAGCTTTGCGTTGGTATTCCCGTCGATGGCAATCAGCCCGCCGAGACCAGAAACGTAGATAGTATTCTCGACCGGGTTGAGGGCAAGCCTCCTTGGATAGGTCACACCGGCCAGGGAATCGGGAATCAATATCGTCGTCTCAAGCCACTGGGCGGAAACGGCGGACAGGCAGCAGCATGCGGCCAGAAGAACACTAGCGATTCTCACGTTGCCTCCCTATCTCGTAAGTACGACCTTGCGGATGGTTTGGGCTTGAGCTTGAGCTTGTGCTTTTGCCTTGCGGACAAAGTAGACGCCAGGAGTCAGTCTGCTTACGTCGTTCGTGCCCGGCTTCAGGTCGAGCACCTTGCGACCAGAGATGTCGAGAAGATGAGCGCCTACCGCCGACCGCTCACCGCCGACCGCTTCAGGCAGGACCAGGACGCCGCGGACGATGGTGGGGAGGCGGGAGCAGGCGACCGAACTTAGACCCGGTTCTTGCACTCCGGGTCGTGAGGTGCGATACACGCTGTAGAGCTGCCCGGCTGTAGTCTGAAACAGGACGTATATCCGTCCGTTCGCGTCGGCCGCGATTCCATCCGGGACGCCGACCGAGTCAGTGGCGACATCAGGAGTCGACCATTCCGTGCCGCCCGTGTAGCTGACCACGACCCGCTGAGGCGACCGCTGCGGCCACGCTGCCCACACGAGTCCTTCACCGTCGGTCCCGACGCACGACCGCCCGCCCGCAGTGTTGGTTATCCGCATCGTGTCGATTGCGCTGCTGTCGGCAATCACCTGCGCCGACAACCAGTACATCGCCAGTTGGGAGTACAGAATCCAGAGTCGCCCGGCGGAGTCCACTGTCGTCGCCGGGTCCGTGCCGTTTTCGCTCCAGCACAGGCGTGCGGTGTCATCGCTTACGATACTGAGCATCGTAATCGAGGAGCCGAAGACGGTCATTTCATAGGCGGCCCAGATTCCGGAGTTCGGCCTTGGCGTCAGCAACGGAGCAGAGTAGTTGGTCTCAATCGGACTGCCCATTCCCTGAGCGATGTAGCGCGGGGCCAGCCATGAGTCGCTGGCCAGGCGGCAGTAGACGGCCGACGAGTACGCGAAGTCCAAGTATGGCGTCAGCGTCGCAAACCCAAGGTACCAGTCGCCCGCGGCATCGGCCGCGAACGACATCGGTCCTTCAGCCGCGATGCCCGAGCAGACCCTTGCGGGTGGGTGCCAGCCGGCCGAATCCCTGAATGCGGCCCACACGGCGCTGCTTTCGACGTCCTTTGTGGGGTAGTCGCCACGATACCAGGCAACCCACAATCGGCCTGAGGCGTCCCTGCCCATGCCCGGCTCGGAGAAGATTCGGCCCGAATCCAGCGGCGTCAGTTCGGCGGGCAGCGACCACGTGTCGCCGGTCGTCCAACTTGCCAGCACCTGATAGGGCCCGCTCGAACCGCTATGGCCCGTGACCACGGCGGCCCACATAGTGTCACCGGTTCCGGCAATGAGCGCCTGCCCGGTAATCGAGGGACTGCCGTGAAGCAGCGGCACCGGACTGGACCACTGACCCATGCAGATGGTATACAGCAAACAGCACACGACGAACGGGGTCAGCTTCGATTGCATCTTGCCTCCTTATTGGGTAATCACGACCTTGTGAACCGCTGACCGCCCACCGCCAACCGCTGACCGCTCTCGGACAAAGTAGATACCGGGGCTGAGCCGGCTGACGTCGTTCGCGCCTGCGTGCAGGTCGAGGAGTTTCCGCCCCGCCGCATCGAACATGCCAATACGCGTCAGTCCATCCATTGCAGTTGCGAACGGGATGTTGAGGACTTTGCGCGTGACGCTGGGCCAGACACGTAGGCGAACGGCGGAGTTCAACACACCCTCGTGGACTCCTCCCCCGACAGCCGGGAATGTAGCGGCGCGGATGCGGCCAGCTCCGAACGGCAAAGGTTCCGAACTGCGGAATACGAGCCCGACGTGACCGGTGTTGTTGGCAGCCATCGCCGCTTCAGGGACAGAGACCGCAATGCTGTCGGTGCTCACCAGAAGGAAGGGAACTGAATCCAAGACACGGCCGTCCGGCGCGACTCGCATCGCGCCTAGCTCAAAAGCGCTAGCGCACTCGCACAACAGCATGAAATCTGTACCATCGAACACTACGTGCGCATAGTCTACGTAACCAAGAGGCACTGATTCCAGCACTACTCCTTCAGGCGAAATGCGCCAACTGGCCCCAGTCCGACTGTCTGTCGCCAAATAGCAGCCGCCACCGTAGGCGAGCTCGGCTACAGCCGAATATGGGCTGGCACGTCCGATGACAATGGCCTCGGAGTCAAGAACGTGACCGGCGGAGTTGATCCTGGCTCCCAAGTGCACTAGCGGCCACGACCCAGAGTCGGTGCACGTGACAAAGAAGTTGGTCCCATCGAAACCGGCTTGCGGGTAGCCACAGTCGTCGTACACAGTAGCCTGAAGCAGCACCGGCACCGGGTCCAGGATGTTGCCCGCTGGTGTGACTCTGACACCGTGGACTTGGTTGGGTGAAGCGCCTCCCATTGTCTGCCACGCAACGAGAAACTCCGTATCGCCGTACGCCACGTCCAAGTACAAACTCGGAAGATATTCGGTCCCGTTGAGCTGCACGGCCGCGGAATCCAGCAACTGTCCACCGGTTGTCACTCGCACAGCATAGATGTCACCCCAGTCGTACCAAGCGACCAGGTAGCGTCCGCCACCGTAGGCCAACGCCGGGCGGAGTGGATTTGTTCCGCCGAGGTTGATCGGGACCGGGTCCAGTATCGTCCCGTCGGGAGAGAAGCGCACGCCGCGCACTGACTGGGAATCCGCGGCCGGTGTCCGGCGAGAGTCCTCCCAGACCGCGAAGTAGTTGCTACCGTCCGTCGCCAGGTCAGGATAGGCGTGGCGGTTGACGCCGTATGACACGGTCACTGGCGCCGATTCCACCGGCTGTCCCGGAGGCGTGACCCGGCGGAACACCGCGTTGTTGTTCTCCGAAGCGGAGTCCACGTGGTATGGCTGGCACCACGCAACGATGTAGTCGCCACCGCACATCCCGATCGTCGGCTGCCCCGGGCCATACAAATGCGTGTTGCCATTCTCTCTTCGACCCAGAACGAGCGGGGCACTGTCAAGTCGGTTAAGGGCCGTGTCCAGCCTGACTACCATTACCGCAGTGCTCTCATTGCCCCACGGTCGGCCACTGGGGAGCGCGGCCATTGTTGTTTCCCCCTGGCTAAAGACATCGGCCTCCCAATACGAGAAGCTGTCGATGCAGATGCCGGATGTATCCAACACCTCGCCATCGTCGGTGATACGGGCGACCTTGATTAGGGACGGTCTCTCACTCCAGCAAGCCACGAAGTGATGCCCGTCGTGCGTGAGAGCGGGATAGGTAATTCCGTTTGCGGCGCGGATACGGAAGCCGGAGGAATCAGGCACCGAGCCATCCCGCAGGATGAAACTGCCGCGCAGGTCGCCTTCGTAGCTATACCAGAGCACAAGGTAACGGCCTGAGTGAAACGCGACCGCTACTGCATACTGCTCGTAGCTCGAGTCGGGGACGACAAGCCTTGGCGAGCTGTCGAGCACAACCCCTTGGGGCGACACCCTCACGAAGTAGGCGGTCAACCGTCCTCCGTACGGCCAGCCGATCCAGGCAACCAGGAAGTTCGTTCCGTCGAAGCCCACCGAAGAGCCGGCATGCTGGTGCGTCTGGACTGAATCCTGCAGAACCGACCGCGACACGACGTTACCGTCGGGTTCAACCAAAGCGCACATGGTACTCTCTTCCCAGCTCGACCATGCCACCAAGAAGCGACCCCCGCCCCAGGCTACGTCGGGGCGCATGCTCCCGTAGGCCCGGAACACGGGTCCGTCGATGTCGATGGGGACGGTGTCGATGAGTTGACCGTCTCGGTCAATGCGCGCGCCCCTCAGTGAATTGGACTCGACCCACACAACTAGGCCGGTGTCGGGACCGAACGCAACGGATGTGCCGGTCGCGCGATTCAAAGATGGCCCTAAGACAACCGTGGTGTCGAGGACGAAGGACGGAAATGGCTGCGCCAGGCATAGGGCTGCGCTGACTAGCAACCCTACGGTTACCGCGATGGTGCTGGAGAATCTCTGGTTGACCATAGTGCCTCCTTACCGGGCAATAACGACCTTACGAATAGTTGGGGCTCGAGTTTGCACCCCGCGCACAAAGTACACGCCAGGAGTCAGTCTGCTCACGTCGTTGGGGCCGGGGCGGAGCGACATGACCTTCTGACCGGAAAGAGAAAAGAGAGAAGAGTGAAGAGTGAAATGAGAAGGCGGGAGGAAGAGGATGCCGCGGACGATGGTCGGCCCGCCAATCGTCGTTCGCACGTCGGCGCTCGGCGATTCCTCCGCGATGCCGGTCAGGCGTTCGAAGTGGTCGCGCGCCCACTTGCAGCGCAGGGCAAGTTCGGATGTGTCGCGGCCCTCGGGCGATTGACCTTGCTCGCCGAAGGGCGAGCAGATGACGGCATACCAGAATGTCAGGGTTGAGTCGGGCGCGAGGTCGAACGGGCCGGTTGCGAGCAGCACCCGCTTGTCTGCCGGGGTCATGTCAACCGAGTCGTAGGGCGCGTATTCGCCGGTGCGGTAGTTGAACCCGGCCAGGGTCAGGTACTGCGCGCCGTCGGTCAACGGGTCAATGTCAAGCGTGAGCATCTTGAACGCGGTGAGGCCAAGCGACTCAGGCGCACTGAGCAGCATGATTGCGACTGCTCCGGGCGTGCCCGACTCCCAATTCTGGCCCGGGTTCTCGAGATTGTTGTAGTCGTACACGAAGCCGGTGTTCTTCACCCTGATTGTGTCCGGACCGACATGGAAGAGCTGGTTGAGTATCAGTCCGGCCATGTCGTCGGTCCCGTCACCAATGTCGGCATCGAGCATCATGCCGAAGATGGCCTGCCGGAGGGTATCGCCCGAGCAGTTGGCCAGTTCGTACCTGAGGAAGAAGAAGTCCTGAGCCAGCGAGTCGCTGTATCCGCACGCCGTGAGGAAAACGTCGATGCCCAAGGGACGGCCGGGCGAGATGTGAAGGGCCGGGTCGGAGTCACTGGAGCAGCACCACAGGTCCATGTCCGAGCGCGGGTCCAGCGGGGCCATGGGAAAACGGCTGTGTGACGGCGGCCAGTCGCCCGGGTACTTGTAGATGCGGTCGCGGATGTTGTCGTAGCCTTCGCGCCAGTATCGGCACAGGGTCGGGCACATCTCGGTGCCGCCCGAGTTCGGGTTATACATGAAGCTGCAGAGCGTCTCCGGGGACGGCGAAGGCAGAATGGCGGCGAACCATGGGCCGGCGCCAAAGACGTAGCAGTTGTGCTTGCCCTGAGGCCAGGTTCCACCGGCTATACCTGAGCCCACGGTGACGTCAATGCCCCAGCGTCCGTCGTTGTAGAACGGCGCGCGCCAGTTGTTCGGGTCGAACCAGTTCATGTCGTAGATTGCCAGCGCCAGGGCCGGCAGCAGAAGCAGGAGAGCGAGTCTTTTCATCCTATCTCCTTCTTAGTTGCGGACAAGCGTGACTGCGCGGGTCTGGCGCGTCCCGCCTGACTCTGCTGTAATGAAGTAGATGCCGGCGGGAACCGGGCGGCCGCGGGAGTCGGTGGCGTCCCAGCAAAGAGAGGAAGGAGGAGAGAGGAGGGAGGAGAGAGGAAACGTGCGGATGAGGCGGCCTTGCGCATCATAGATGCGCACCCTCACCCCTTCCCTCTCCCAGTGGGAGAGGGTGAGGGTGAGGGCTGAGCGGAAGGGGTTGGGGACGGCGTCGAGCTTGAGGAGTTGAGCGCGAAGCTCCGTGCGTTCTTCTGCCAAGCCTGCGAATGGGGTGAGTTTGCCGAGGATACGTCGACAGCGCCAGGCTCTTCCGGCCGCAGTGTCAACCCAGCCGCAGTAGACGGCAAGCAGTTGACCCGGAGCGCCGGCAGCCAGCTTGGGTCCGTATTCCTTCCCGCTCGTGGCAGCCAGCGCGAACGTGTCCAACCGGTTTCCCGACAGGTCGATGGTCGCACCGTAGATATCGACTCCGGAGGCGTTTTCCCAAGCGACCGAGACATTGGTGCCGTCGAAGGCTGTGGTCGGGTAGTTTTGGGTAATCCCTTGGTTCCAGACCGATTCGATTCTGTCCAGCACGACACCTGCCGGGGAGACGAATGCTCCGCCGATGCGGCGGGGAATACCCATCCAGGCAACGAAGTACCGGTCGCCGCAATACGTGACCGTCGGGCACAACTCAGGCAGCGTGTCGGGAGAGATCATGAAGCCCGTCGGGTCAAGCACATACCCATTCGCGTCGATTCTGGCACCGAAGATGTCGCGCCCGGCCCGGCTGTCGGCCCAGACGACAAGACAGTTGGTGCCGTCGAACGACAGACTCGGGAACTCCTGCGAATACTCGGAACTGCACACCCTGAAGCCGTCCGGGTCCAGCACGAACCCGGCCGAGGTCACACGCGCAGCATAGATGGCGACGTAGCCTGGGCGTCCGTCCTGCCATACGACAAGGTAGTCCGCGCCGTTGTACGCGACCGCGGGCAGAGTCTGAGAACCATCTGCTGTGCAGATGCGGATCCCGGCGGTGTCGAGCACAACACCGCCCTGGCTGACGCGGGCGGCGTAGATGTCAGCCGTATCGTTGCGCAGGTCGGACCAGGTCACAAGCCAGTCTGAGCCGTTGGATGCCACGGCCGGATTGCCCTGCGTCTTGCCGGCGGCAGAGATGGTGAACGGCAGCGGGTCAACCTGCGCGCCGGATTGGCTGATGCGTATGCCACGAATGTCGGCGGTGTCGCCGGGTCGCTCGTCCTGCCAGACCACGAGATAGTCGGTGCCGTTGAATGCCGCGCCAGGCTGGCGCTGCTCGTTGGCGATGGCGTAGACCGGCGAGCCGGAGGGATTCTGGATGTTGCCGCTGGTGTCAACCCAGGTGGCGCGAATGCCGTCCTGTTCCCAGGCGGTGAAATATCTGTTGTCTCCGTAGATAACCGGCGCATGGCGCTGGGCTGCGGGCGCGACAGAGAAACCTGTATCGCGCGGAACCCCGGAGGTTTCGATTCTCGCGCCCCAGACTCCTGAGCAGCCCGCGCTGTCCCAGCGTTCCCAAGTCAGGAAGTACGAGCTGTTGCCGAAGGTCAGAGATGGATAGCGCTGATAGATTGCGCTGGTGGCGATGGGCAGGCCCGCTGGGTCGAGCACCGTACCGGCCGGAGTGACGCGGCTGGCGTACAGGTCAAAGTCAGTGGTGCGGTAGTCCTGCCATGCGACGAGGTAGTTCGTTCCGTCAAAAGCGACGACCGGGTACCACTGGGAATACGTCGCGGTGGATATGGCGATGCCGCCGGGGTCGAGGACGCCGCCTGACGGAGTGACCCGCGCTCCGCAGATGTCCAGATACCCGCCCGGCCGCATGTCTTGCCACGTGATGAGGCAGTTGGCGCCGTCGCAGGCGATGGCCGGGGATTCCTGCACGCCGGGCGCGCCGGACACAAGGATTCCAGTCGGGTCCAGGACCACACCACCAGGTGTGACGCGGGCCGCATACAGGTCGTGGCCGCCCCAAGCCACAAGGTAGTTGACGCCGTCAAACGCAACCGCAGGCGCTGCGCCAGGGACATTCGTAACGGTAAAGGGAGTGTCGAGCACGACTCCGGCGGTGCTGACGCGCGCGCAGCGGATGGCGCTGTCCAGAGACCAGACGACCAGGTAGTTGTCACCGCCAAACGCGACCGCCGGCGATTCTCCGTCGCCTAAGGTGATGCCTCCGAGGTCCAGAACCCTGCCGTCTGGGCCGAGTCGGGTGGCGACAATGCCGTAGTACATCCCGGACCAGTCGTTCCGCCATACGACCAGGTAGTTGGTGCCGTCGAATGCCACACGCGGTGTAGTCTGTGTATAGTAGGTGGGCATCGCGACCAGCGACGTGTCAATTAGGAAAGGGTTGGAGTCGAACGGCGAGAGAGCAGGCCGAGCCCGGCCGAGCGCAAGGACGGCCAGAACCAGAATCAGGCCACGAACGATTACTTTCATGAACACCTCCAGATTCGCTTGATTATCGGCCGCCGCCTTATGTTGTCAAGACCGAACATCGGTCGTAGGGTCTGGCGGAATTGACAGCGGTGAGTGGTGCGATAAGATGAGCCCAATGGCTGGCTATTCCGGTAGTTCATCACGCAAACCCGCGCAGGTTCTCGCGGACATCAAACGCGGGAAGTTTGCGCCGGTGTATATCCTGTTCGGGGCGGATTCGGCCGCCGCCGATGAGTTGCTGCGTGCACTAAGAGAAGCTCTGGTGCAGCCCGGGCTTGAGGGGTTCGACTTCGAGTCGGTTCACGCTGATGAGCTGGATGTTACGATTCTGCTGCAGCACGTCCGACAGCCGCCGGTGGCATCCACGCGCAGACTGGTGGTGGTCCGCGGAATCGATGGCTTGGGCAAGTCTCCCCAGAAGGAGTTGCTGGCCGGGCTGGCCGCGTTGCCGGATGCGTGCGCGGTGGCGCTTACCAGCGACTATGATGCCGGGCTGCAGAAAGCTATTGTCGGCGCGGGCTTGGGCAAGTTCGTCGTTGACCTCCGCCAGCCGGACGAGGCCGGGCTGTCCGTGTTGATTCAGCGGCGGGCAAAGGAACTGGGCATCTCATTGGAACCGCAGGCAGTGCAGTTGCTACTGGACGTGTCCGGGGACGGGACGACGTTGCTCTTGGGTGAGTTGGAGAAGCTGGCCACCGCGGTTGACCCGGGCGATTCGATAACGGCCGAGGACGTGCGGAAGCTGGCCGGCCAGTCGCGCGAGTTCGAACTGAACGAGTACGTAAACCTGGTTGGACGCCGGGACAGCGCCGGCGCGCTGGCCGTGCTCGAGCGGCTGCGGGACTGGGACGAGGAGCCGGTGAAGATTACTGCGTGGCTGGCGGGTGCGTTCCTGCGGCTGGTTGCGGGACAGTACGCGGGGGAGCGGTGGGACGAAAAGCACATCAGGCTGTGCCTGCTCCAGCTCTACGAGATCAACCGGGACATCATCAGCGGACACCCCGAGCCGTTCGTGCTGCTCGAGATGTTCACCATCTGTGCCGCGTGTCCGATGACTGAGGAGTATTGTTCGATTCATGCCGGTGCGGCACCGCCGGAGTTCTGCATGCGGCGCAAGGTGCGGCGCGACCGAACGCGCGGAGCGAGGAAGAAAGCTGTAAATGTAGAATGAGAGTTGCGAATGACGACTGAGAAGGGAGCGGGCGGCGAGCGGATGAGAGTCGCGTACCCGGCCCGCGAGATTGAAGAGCGCTGGCAGGCGTACTGGAACCAGCACGGCACGTTCCGGACTAGCCCGGACCCGAAGCGGAAGTTCTACGTGCTGGTGATGTTTTTTTACCCCTCAGGGGACGTGCACATGGGGCACTGCCGGAACTACGTCATCGGCGACGTGCTCTGCCGGTTCCGGAAGATGCAGGGCTACGACGTGCTGCACCCGTTCGGCTGGGACGCGTTCGGCCTGCCCGCGGAGAACGCGGCCATCGCGCACGGCAATCACCCGAGCTATTGGACGTTCGAGTCCATCAAGACCGCGCGGCAGAGCCTGAAACTGCTGGGCATCGGCTACGACTGGGACCGCGAGGTGACGACCTGCCTGCCCGAGTATTACCGCTGGAACCAATGGCTGTTCATCAAGTTCTACGAGCGCGGGCTCGCTTACCGGAAGGAAGCGTCGGTGAACTGGTGCCCGCAATGCCAGACCGTGCTGGCCAACGAGCAGGTGAACGACGGGCTGTGCTACCGGTGCGGGGCGACCGTGGTGAAGCGGCAACTGACGCAGTGGTTCTTCCGCATTACTGAGTACGCGCAGCAGTTGCTGGACGGCATCGACACGCTCGACCGCTGGCCGGAGAACGTCCGGACGATGCAGCGCCACTGGATTGGACGGTCTGAGGGCGTCGAAGTTGATTTCACGCTGGCGCCGGGCGAAGAACCGCAGATTACGCAGATGGCCCGGAACCGGAGTGACGGAGTAGAGAATCCACAGATTACGCAGAGTAGCCCCGGAGAGAAGATACCGGTGTTCACGACCCGGCCGGACACGCTCTACGGCGTGACCTTCATGGCGCTCGCACCGGACGCGGCGCTGGCCGCAACTATTCCGCAGGGCCTGCCGCAGGAAACGGCCGTGCGTGAGTTCTGCCGCCGGGTGGTGATGCGGCCCGAGATTGAGCGCGTCGCGGCCACGGCCGACAAGGAAGGCATCTTCACCGGCAGGTATGCGGTCAATCCGTTGACGGGTGACCGGGTTCCGATTTACATCGCCGACTTCGTGCTGGCGTCGTACGGCACCGGCATGGTGATGGCAGTGCCGGGACACGACCAGCGCGACTTCGAGTTCGCGCGCAAGTACAGCATCCCGATCAAGGTCGTGATACAAAGTCCGAAGTCCGAAGTCCGAAGTCCGAATGAGCTGACTGAAGCCTATACGGATGTGGGGACGATGGTGAACTCGGGACCGTTCGACGGGACGCGTTCAGACGAGGGCATTGAGAAGGTTACCGCGCTCCTGGAGAAGCAGGGCATCGGTCGGCGGATGGTCAATTGCCGTTTGAAGGACTGGCTGGTTTCGCGCCAGCGGTACTGGGGCACGCCGATTCCGATGATTCACTGCCCGAAGGACGGCGTCGTGCCGGTGCCGGAGGAGCAGTTGCCGGTGCTGCTGCCCGAGGACGTGAAGGACTATAAGCCCAAGGGCAAGTCGGTGCTGGAAGGCGTGGAGTCGTTCATCAACACGACCTGCCCAAAGTGCGGCGGGCCGGCGCGGCGCGACCCGGACACGATGGATACGTTTGTAGACTCGTCGTGGTATCACCTGCGGTACACGGATGCGCACAACGACAAGCTGCCGTTCCGCAAGTCTGAGGCGGATAAGTGGCTGCCGATTGACGAGTACATCGGCGGCATCGAGCACGCGACCGGCCACCTGATATTCTTCCGGTTCTTCACCCGCGCGCTGCACGACATGGGAATGGTTGAAGTGCAGGAGCCGTGCCGGACCCTGCATACGCAGGGCATGGTCAGCCTGAACGGCAAGACGATGTCGTCATCCAAGCGCATCGGGGTCTGGGTCGGCGAGTTTGTCGGCGAGGCGGGCGCGGACGTGGCACGGCTAGCTGTGCTGTTTGCCGCGCCGCCGGAAAAGGGCATGGACTGGAACGACGACCTCGTCACCGGCGTCACCCGGTTCCTGAACCGGGTGTGGCGGCTCTACGAGGACAACCCGGACGCGGTTCGGTTCGAGAAGCCGGACACCGGCAGGCTGAGCCCGGCGGAGCGCAGCCTCTACATCAGGCTGAACCAGACCCACGCGAAAGTGATTGCCGACTCCGAGGCGTTCCAGTTCAACACCGCGATTGCGGCGCAGATGGAGTTCTTAAATGACCTGTCCGGGTTTGCGGACCGGCAGTCGGCGGTGTTCGGGTTCGCGCTCGGCCGGCTCATCTACCTGCTCGCGCCGTTCGCGCCGCACCTTGCCGAGGAGTTGTGGCACCAGGCGCGACCGGACGCCGGGTCGCTGTTCGGCGAGCGGTTCCCGGAGGTAGACGCGAAGTTCCTCGTGTTCGACGAGATGGTAATACCGGTGCAGGTTGACGGGAAGCTGCGTGGCCGGGTAACGGTGCTGCGCACGGCCGGAGAAGCGGAAGTGAAGGCGGCCGCGCTGGCGGCGCCGGACATCGCGGCGCTGCTTTCGGGCCGGCGCGTCGCCAAGGTGATTTACGTCAAGGACCGGTTGGTGAACGTGGTCCTGGCAAAGATGGAGTAGTGAATTGAGAATGGTGAAGAGTGAAAGACGGACCGGGATTTCGCAAGGCGCAATCCCCAATGACCAAACCCGAATGACCAGTCAAATGGGAAATGACCAAGCCCGAACGGCAGGCGCGCCGGGACATTCGTCATTCCGTCATTGGGGATTGAATGGTCATTGGGAATTGGCAATTGGTCATTCCTGATGGATAGAGTTCTCGTCCTCGACTTCGGTTCGCAGTATAACCAGCTTATCGCGCGGCGAGTGCGCGAGCTGAAGGTCTACAGCGAAATCGTGCCTCACGACATCAAGGCGGAGCAGGTACTCAAACGCGGGGCCAAGGCGCTGATCCTCTCCGGCGGGCCGGCAAGCGTGCGGCAGGACCGCGCTCCCATGCCGGACCCGGCAATCTACAACCTCGGTATCCCGATCCTGGGTATCTGCTACGGCATGCAGGCGACCGCCCAACTGCTCGGGGGCAAGGTCGCCGGTGGGCACACGCGGGAGTACGGGCGAGCGCACATGATTCCGACCCGGCCGAGCCGACTGCTGAACGGATTGCCGGACCGGACCCAGGCGTGGATGAGCCACGGTGATACCGTGACCGCGCTGCCGCCCGGGTTCGTCACCATCGGCAAGACGTCGAACATCGCCTGCGCGGCATTCGGCGACGAGACGCGTCGAATCTACGGCGTGCAGTTCCATCCCGAGGTCGAGCACACGTTGCAGGGGCGGCAGGTACTGGCCAACTTTCTGTTCAAGATTGCCGGGTGCGAGCCGACCTGGACCATGGGCGCGTTCATCCGCGACAAGACGCGCGAGATCAAGAAGCTGACCGGCGGCGAGAAGGTGCTTTGCGCGGTGTCGGGCGGGGTTGACTCATCGGTAATGGCGGCGCTGCTGGCGCGGGCGGTGGGGACGAACCTCGTTGCCGTCTTCGTGGATAATGGTTTGCTCCGCAAGAACGAGCCCGAAGCCGTGCGCCGCGCACTCGGGCAGCGGCTGAACCTGAACGTGGTTGACGCGGGCGCTCGCTTCTTCGCGAAGCTGGCGGGCGTATCCAGCCCGGAAAAGAAGCGGCGGATTATCGGGCACGAGTTCATTCGTGTGTTCGAGGAACAGGCGAACAAGCACGGGCCGCTGCGGTTTCTCGCGCAGGGCACGCTTTACCCGGACCTGATTGAGTCTCGTTCCTCATTCGGCGGGCCGTCCTCAACCATCAAGACCCATCACAACGTCGGCGGGCTGCCGAAGAAGATGAAGCTCGAACTGATTGAGCCGCTGCGTGAGTTGTTCAAGGACGAAGTGCGCGAGTTGGGCCGGGCGCTGCGGCTGCCCGCCTCGCTTATCGGCCGACATCCGTTTCCCGGCCCCGGGCTGGCGGTCAGGATTCTCGGGCCGGTCACGCCGGAGCGGGCACGGCTCGTACGCGAAGCGGACGACATCTTCATCAGCGAAATGCGGAAGGCAGGCCTGTACGACAAGGTCTGGCAGGCGCTGGCCGTGCTGCTGCCGGTCCGGTCAGTCGGCGTGATGGGGGACGAACGGACGTACGAGAACGTGGTGGCGCTGCGTGCGGTCACATCCACCGATGCGATGACGGCGGACTGGGCGCGGCTGCCGGACGACTTCCTCGCGCTCGTGTCGAACCGCATCATCAACGAGATTCGCGGCATCAACCGTGTAGTGTACGACATCAGTTCCAAGCCCCCGGCGACAATCGAGTGGGAATAGACGCGACCCAAGTACGTTAAGTCACTGCTTCTACACTACTTAAGATAGGGCTGACAGCCTCTTGCTCCCTGGGGGCAATTCTGAGCGCGGATCTCGTGAATTTCACCGGGCGCAGGGCTGCGCCGCGGCCGTCTGCGGCGGTAACTGATGCCAAGGCAAGCGGTTATGCCAGTCAATGGCAGGGACAAAGTGGAAATGACGAATGACCAGACTTTGCCATTCCCACTTTCCCCTTTCCCTGCAGATAGACCTTGACAAAGCCATTAATTCTGATATATTTGGGCAGTTATGGGGTTTACCTCTAAACCCTCGGTTACCGTCATCGTCCCTGCTTTCAACGAAGTTGAAAACGTGGATCCGTTGCTTGCTGAGTTGTCAGCGAAGCTGCCCGCGGACTACGAGGTCATTATCGTTGACGACGGCTCCACCGATGGAACCTATCAGGCGGCCGTCGCCGCCTCAACCCAGTACCAATTCCTGAAAGTCTGTCAACACCGCACCAACCAGGGCAAGACCGCGGCGATTGTCACCGGACTGGAGAAGGCTCAAGGTGAATTCGTCTCGGTGTTCGATGCCGACCTGCAGTTCCTGCCTGAGGACGTAGTTGCCCAGGTCGCGAAGCTGCGCGAGGGCTGGGACCTCATAACCGGCCGCAAGCAGGGTAAGTATGAGAAGCAGGCGGTTTCAGCCATTTACAACCGGATGGCGAGGATGATGTTCGGCATCAAGGTGCACGACATCAACGCGCTCAAGACTTTCCGGCGCGAGGTACTGGAAGGCGTGGGCCTGCGCAAGGACTGGCACCGCTACATCGTGCCGCTGGCGGCGGCGCGCGGGTTCCGAATTGCCGAAATCCCGGTGACACTGCGTCCCCGGAAATTCGGTCAGGCCAAGTACTCGGGCCGGGGGCGGATTCTGGTCGGGCTCTTCGACCTGGTTGCGGTCGCGTTCCAGCTAACCTTCATGCGCAAGCCGCTGCTCTACTTCGGCGTGCTCGGGACGAGCGCGTTGTTCCTTGGATTCCTCGTCGGCCTGGCCGCCATTATCCTGCGGCTGTTCGGACACGGGTTCAGGCCGATGCTTTACCTTGTGATACTGCTGGTGATGACCGGGCTGGTGCTGTTCGCCGCCGGGTTCCTGGGGGAGGCGCTCTCCGGCATCAGCGACCGGATAGAGCGACTCGAGAAACTGGCACGGAGGCAGGCGCAGGCGCGGAATGGGACGGATGAGACGGATGGGACCAATGGGACTGACGGAATGCGGTGGAGCGGTTGAACCAACGGCTAAAGAGCGTTCTTTCGACGTTAGGGCGGGTGCTGCTTTCGACGCTGCTGCTCGGCCTGCTGGCCTGGCTGTTCCGGAACAAACTGGGCGCGTCGTGGCGTCTGATTCGCGCCGCGCAGGCCGGGCCGCTGGCGCTGGCCGCTTTCTGGTACGTCGCGTTCGTCATCGTTTCGTCCTGGCGCTGGCAGGTGCTGCTGCGCGCGCGGGGGTTGAGGTTCGGCATCTTCTACCTGGCCCGGGTCTTCACGATCTCACTATTCTTCTGCAAGCTGCTGCCGACTTCAATTGGCGGTGATGTGATGCGGATTGCCTACACCGCGCCGAAGGACCGAACCGCGGACGCGTTCTCGGCCACGCTGCTCGACCGGCTCATCGGGTTCACGAGCCTGATGTTCCTCGCCGTGGTCGTCGCCATCGGCCTGTTTGCCACTAGCGCGCAGTCGCGGGCGCTCGAGCTGGCCGTGGCCGGCATCACGTTCCGCGGCCCTGGCATCCTGGTGCTGCTCTGCGCCGGGCTGGCCTTGCTTGTGCTCGTGACGCTCGCGTTCTTCAGCGACACCGGGCATCGGCTCGTTAACCGTGTCTTCGGCCGCATCCGGCTGCTCAGGCTCGGCGAACGGCTCGACCGGGCATACGACGCGGTGAAGCAGTATCGGCACGCGCGCTCGGCGCTGCTGCTCAGTTTCGCGGCCGGGATTGGCGTCCAGGCGACACTAGCATTTTCGTGGTCCAGCGTGGCGCGGGCAATCGGCGGCACAGTTCCACTGATTTACTATTTTGTTTTCATTCCGCTTCTGAATATCGTTGTCAACATCCCGACCATCGGTGGGCTGGGCGTGCGCGAGTGGGCATTCGTGCTCTTCTTCACGCCGGCCTGGCTCTCCGGCCATCTGGGTCAGGAACCGGCGCTGGCGAGCGCCCTGCTGTTCCTGGCGCTGGACCTGGTGTTCGCCCTCGCCGGGGGCGTGTTATTCGCCGTTACGAGACGGAGCTTTGGGGACAGTCCCCGTCCGGGGACAGTCCCCCAAAAGGAGGATGGCAGTGCTACCAGTTCCCAGACCGAATATTGAGAGTATCCGGCCATACAAGCCGGGTAGGCCGATTGAACAGGTCGTCCGCGAGTTGGGTATCAAAGGACCGGTCATCAAGCTCGCGTCGAACGAGAACCCGCTGGGGCCGTCTCCGCGCGCTCTATCGGCCCTGCGCCGGGTCATGCCCGAACTGCACTACTACCCCGAGGACTCGTGCTTCCAGTTGCGCGTGAAGCTGGGCACGACCTACAAGGTCGACCCGGATTCGATTCTCATCGGGAACGGCTCGGTGGAACTAATCATGATGGCCTGCTTCGCCTATCTCGAGCCGGGGGACGAACTAGTCATGTCCGACCATTCGTTCATGATGGCGCGAATCGGCGTGGCGATGATGAATGCGAAGCTGGTGGAGGTGCCGACGCTCGAGTACACGCACGACCTCGAGCGGATGCTCGCGAGCATCACGCCCCGGACGAAAATCGTCTACATCGACAACCCGATAAACCCGCTCGGGACGATTGTGACGAAGGAAGCCCTGAACGAGTTCATGGCCAAGGTGCCGGAACACGTGCTCGTCATCATCGACGAGGCCTACTCAGAGTATATCACCAGCCGCGACTATCCGAAGTCGCTGGACTACTACAACCAGAACAAGAGCGTGCTCATCCTGCACACGTTCTCAAAGGTCTACGGCCTGGCCGGCCTGCGCGTGGGGTACGGCTTTGCCCGGCCTGAGATAATCGGCTGCCTGGGCAAGGCCCGGCTGCCGTTTAACGTCAGCCGAGCCGGGCAGGCAGCAGCGGTTGCTGCTCTGGACGACAAGCGCCATGTCGTGCGCAGCCGGCAGATGAACGAGGCAGGCAGGGAGTTCTTCTACCGGGAACTGAAGAAGCTGAACAAGGTTTTCTTCCTGAAGAGCTTCGCCAACTTCGTGTTCATCAACTTCGCGGTTGACTCTCAGGAGATATTCGAGGAGTTGCAGCGTCGCGGGGTGATCACTCGGACCGTCAAGGAGTACAAGTTCCCAAACGCTCTGCGCGTGTCGGTCGGCAAACCGGCCGAGAACAAGCGGTTCATCAAGGCACTGTGTGAAGTCGTGGGCAGTTAGAAGTTAAGAGTTAGCAGTTAGGAGACAGAATCCTAACTCTTAACTGCTACCTGCTAACTGCTTCGCTTTGCCGTAGATACGCGCCTTGGCAAGGTCCATGGCGCAGCGGAATCCGAGCCAGGTCGAGCCCTTGAGGTCGGGGTCAATACCCCACCGACATGTGGTTCGGCAGTAGGCGGCGCCGTTCCGATAGGAACCGCCCCGGATTGCCTTGCCGTAACCTTCCCATTCTCCCGAAGTGAGTTGCCAGACGTTACCGGCCATGTCGTACGCGCCGATCGGGCTCACGCCGTCGGGAAACCACCCGACTTCAGTGGTGCAGCCGGCGTTCCACTCCTTGCTGTTGCAGTGCCGATGGTCAAAATCGTCACCCCAGGGCCAGATGCGTTCGTCGGTTCCGCGCGCGGCGCGTTCCCATTCCTCCTCGGTGGGCAGGCGCTTGCCGGCCCAGTGGGCGTAGGCTTCGGCGTCGCGGTACGAAATTCCAACGACCGGGAAGTCGGGCTTGTTCCAGTGCTGGTCTTTCCAGTAGAGCGGGGCCGCGTGTCCGGTCGCGGTCATGAAGTCGGCGTAGTGGCGATTGGTGACAAGGTGGCGGTCGATGTAACAGTCCTTGAGAGTGACAATGGTCCGGGGTTTCTCGGTTTTGAAGATCGGGTCCTGCTGCTCTTTGAGTCTCTCGACGATTTCTGTGACCCGGGCTTGGTCAATTCCGAAATGGAAATCGCCGGCCGGAACCAGAACCGCCTCGACCTGGTCGTTGATGGTGACAATCGTATTTGGCAGCGCCATAGGTCCGAGGCACTATAGCAAAACTGCGCCAATGGTCAATAGCACACGATAGCCCAAGAACCGAGACAGGAGTTCACCACCAAGACGCGAAAACACCAAGATGGACCCGCACGGAAACACTCGCCGCTGGCGCGCCGTCAGCCGCAAGCCGTCAGAAACTCATCCTGACGCGCTGACACGCGCCGGAAGACCTTTCACCGGGTCACGGAGGTTTTCGGGTTGGCAGTCTAGTCGCGGACGGCGACCAAACGTTGGCGTTCCGAAAACCCCGTGGCTGCCGGCCTGTCCGCCGCTACCGGCATCGCGTCGTATATCCTGCCGTCGAGTTCGCGACCCGTCAGGTGCTTACGGGGTCCGCCCCATTGTTTGAAGTAGAACGCCACACCCGCCATCTCGCATTGGTTCCTGATGGAGAGAACCCAATCTTCCTTCATCGGCCGCGCTCCCGGCCCGGATTCCCCTCCGACAATCACCCAATGGATGTCGTCGAGCCGCAGGTGGCCGATGTCGGCGATAAGCGGCTCACAGGACAAGAATCGGACCTTGGCAGGTACTGTTCTCAGGTCGTCTATGCGAGATACGACGCGGCCATCCTCGACCGTGATGCCCATCCAGACGTTCTTCGGCCACGGAAGAAGGTACGCGAACTGCCTAAGCCTCTTGCTGCGTTTTGTAAGCACTTGGAACTGATGCTGGGGGCAAGCCTCCATCGCCTCGAATGCTCGCAGTATGAATCCGAACGGTACGTGCTCGTGGAATAGATCGCCCATCGAGCAGAGGAACACCATATGCGGCTTGCGCCAGCCTTGCGGTGTCAGCAGTTCCGTCTCGTGAGTCGTGACCTCGAACCCGTTCTTGTACTTCGGCATGCCCGCGGCCTGCAAGCGCAGCGCCATCCGTTCCGCGTAGCAGTGCGCGCAACCCGCGCTGATGTGCGAGCAACCCGTCACCGGGTTCCACGTCGCCTCGGTCCATTCGATGGAGGAGTTGAGGGCCATGTTCGCAGCGCCCTGCGGCGGCTAACTTGCCCGGTCGGAGACTACTGGCGGTTCGTCCTCCGGAGAAGACGGAGGCAATGAGTTGAGCACGATGTACAGCCGCACGATTCTGCTGCAGAACACGTACTCGCCCTTTGCGTCGCCGGAGCGGAGCACCTGCAGCCTCTTCATTCGCTGAAGGAAGTTATCGAACTTGCCTTGCTCCGTAGGCGTCAGGCCCTGCTCGATGTCGGCCTTCTTGAAGGCGATATCGAACTGCGCACGGCCCAGCTTTTCCAGTATGGACCGATAATCCTTGCTCATCAGAGCCTGATAGACTTGGGCATCAACGAATTTGCGACCGATCTCGCGGGCTGCGCCGATGACGCCGGCGGTCGCATCGGGCAGGTCGACGACACTGTCTCGGTCGGCCCAGAACACCTCGTCCCCGATCGTGTGCATTACGCGAGGAAACCCGGCCGCATAGTGGCATAGACGTTTCATTGCGTCGGGCAGTACGGCCATGCCAACCGACTCAAACGCCTTGGTGTAGAAACCGACCATCTCCGGTTCAGTCATGGGCGCTATGTCAACCACGTCGAATATGCGCTCCACCGGCGGATGGTGCCCAATCAGGTCGCGGCGGCGTTCCTCGGTACCGCACAGCATCAGCAACAGCGGCACCGGTTCGTCTCCCGTAGCATTCTCGTCAACAACAGTCTTGATGAAGTGAGCGAACTCCGGATTGGCGCTGATTCCGTTGATCTCGTCCAGTATCAGCAGAATGCCGGCGGGGCCGTCCTCTCGTACGCGCGCGAGCAGTTCACGCAGAAAGGGCAGGAATCCTCGGGAAAGACCCGGACCGTCCGCCCGCAGTCGCTCGAAGTCAATACTGACCCCGAACACCTCGGGCTGCCCGACGTACTTCGCTAGGAAGTTGCGGATCTTCTCCGACACTGTCGGTTGGTAGACGCGTGCTTTGATGGTGGCTTCCACCGTCTTCGTGGCGACATCAGCAACGTCTTTGGCTCCGCCGAGGAACACGTGGATACCGAGCAGCGCGCAGTCTTTCTCCAGCAGCCGCCGGGCATATGCTGCCAACGAACTCTTGCCGATCCCATACTCACCCACAAGAAACAACGCCTGTGGCTTTCCGTTCCTGACTTGCCCCGCCGCCCGCACAATCCGTTCAATCTGGTCTCGACGACCGGCGAAGAACTCAACGGGCACTGGTTGCCCGGGGTAGAAGGGACTCCTGCCCTTGCCTGTATCGCCCTGCATGATTATCCTCTGCCGGCTTTCGTTTTGCTCATCTGGCTAGTGCCTCATCTATCGTACAAGATGACGCCGCGCCGTCAAGCGGACATGAACGTTGGCGTTTCATTCTATCGGCCATTTCGGAATTGCCCTGTCAATTTCGGACATCAGGCGGATGGTTTCTACGGCTACCACGACGCGCCCGTACCTTGCCGTAGTCCGGAAGCAGGTGACGGCCCGCGTCCTTGCCGGAGCATCCTCGCCTTACCTCAGTCGGCAATATTGGGCTATCGCATGAAGGAAGACCTGCGCGTATTGCTCACACTTCTTCTCGCCAACGCCGTTGACCTCAAGGAAATCCTCGGTTGCCATAGGCTTCAGCCGTGCCATGTCTCGCAGGGTCGCGTCGCTGAATACAACGAACGCCGGAACGTGCTTCTCCTCGGAAAGCCGGCGGCGGAGCTTTCTCAACTCCTCAAACAGACCTTCGTCTACGCCCTGCCAGCCGATTGCCGCCGCCCTGGCCTTTCTTGCTTTCTTTTCGGCGGGCCTGAGCAGTCTGGGCGTCTCTCTGCCTTTGAGCACCTGCCGGCCCGACTCCGTTACTTTCAGGACGTTATACTCCCCGACTTTGTCAATACACCCCTGCGCGGCCAACTGCTCGACCCAGTCGCGGACGACCCTTTTCGAGAAACGGGACAGGAGGCCGTGGGTGCTCAACTTGTCGTGGCAGTTGGCCAGTATTCGCTCTTCTCTGGAACCGGTCAGCACCCGACTTGTGTAGTCACCCCCGAAGCGCTCGCCCAACTGCAAAACGCAGGACAGAATTGTCTGGGCAGTCGGGAGCGGGTCCTCAATGCAGTCGAGATTGCCCAGGCACACGTCGCAGGCCTGGCAGTCGCGCGCTTCCAGTTCCTGGCCGAAGTGGGCAAGAAGCGCCCGGTGGCGGCAGGTGACGCCGGTGCAGTACCCGTACATCAGGTTCAGCATCTCCAGCGCGGTGGCCTTAGGGGCAGGCTCCATGTCTCGCATCACCATCTGCCAAGTCGCGTAGTCGGCGCCGGAATAGAAGATACAGCATTCCGCTTCCAGTCCATCTCGGCCAGCCCGGCCGCTCTCCTGGTGATAGTGTTCAAGCGACTTGGGCATGCCGGCGTGGACCACGTAGCGCACGTTCGACTTGTCAATGCCCATGCCGAAGGCGATCGTGGCCACCATTGTGTTCGCCCGTTCCTCGAAGAAGGCATCCTGGCTGCGCTTGCGGTCATCGTTGTTCATCCCCGCGTGGTAGGGGGTGACGGCGTAGCCGCGTCCGGCCAAGTCGGCGCAAAGCTCATCTACGTCGGTCCGCCGGATGCAGTAGATAATGCCCGATTCGTTCTGGTGCCGGTCAATTACCGCGCTCACCTGTGCCAAAACGTTGTGCCGGCGCTGGGTCTGATAGACCAAGTTGGGCCGGTCAAACGACCCGACAATCACGGTCGGCCGTTCCAGCCGCAACTGCTCGGCAATGTCTTGGCGAACCTTCTCGGTCGCAGTGGCAGTGTAAGCGTGAACGGCCGTGTCTGGAAAGAGCTCCTTGAGCGTTCCGAGCTGCCGGTACTCCGGTCGGAAATCGTGGCCCCAGATACTGATGCAGTGCGCCTCGTCAATCGCAAAGAGGGAAATCGGCACGTTCCGCAGAAGTTGAACGAAGTCGTCCATCACCAGCCTCTCTGGGGCAACGTATAGCAGCTTCAACGCCTGTCGCCGCATCCGGCTCAAGACATCGGTCCGTTCCTCGTATGAAAGGCTGCTGTCCAGGCGGGCCGCGGGAATGCCGCACTCGGCAAGACCATCAACCTGGTCCTTCATCAGGGAAATCAAAGGCGAAACGACGACGGCCAGCCCGGGCATAGTAACGGCCGGAACCTGATAGCAGAGCGATTTCCCACCGCCGGTCGGCAGCACGACGACCGAGTCTTGACCGGCGACTGCGCACTCAATCGCCTCGCGCTGCAAGGGCAGGAACCGCTCGTAGCCCCAATACTTCCGGAGCGCCGCCTCGATGGCACCGTCAGGTATTGTTTCGCCGGGCGGCTTCCTTCCGGTCGGTATGGCGTGGTCTCTTGCACGGCTCGGCATCCGTCCTACCGGCTGTTCGGCTTCTTCCGGCGCCGCCGGCAGGCGCCAAATCGGGTTGTCGCTCAGATGGAGGTTATTGACCTGCAACCAGTGCTTGCCTTGCCCCATTGCTCTCGTCACACCGACGCTCAGAATCGCTGACGCCCCGGCTTTCATCCGCCGGTTCAGGTCGGCGACCAGCTCGTGCCGTGGGGTCTTCTGGTCAGCGCAGTACAGCCGCAAATCGGTAACCGGCGGAAAGCATTCGCCGTCCCGGTCCCGCACATGGCAGCGGATGCGCTGCTTCGGCTGACCCTGGTAGTCTTCGACGCAGACCTCCAAGAGCGGGGGCGCTTGAGGCAAGAGACAGCCGAGCGATGCCTCGCCTGTGCCCGGCTCAATAATCCACGTGTTCCCATGCCTACAGAAGCCGGCCCCGAATACCTCAACCAGTCTCGGCCTGGCCACGGACTTCAACAGCCGCCAGAACTCGTCGGCCGGCAAGTCTCGCACCTTGCGCAACGCCGAAGGAGTCACCAAGCAGTCCTCGACTTCGGGCGGACTGGGGTGCGGTTTCACTTGTCCGAGTTCCACCTCGACCGCCATGTCGAACGGCCCGCCGTTCGGCCCCAGCATGTCAATGCGGACCCGGCCGGGCAACTCCGGCCGGACGTGACGGCCCGTCGCAGAGTCAAGGCCTGCGACGCAGACGAATCCGGGCTGCATCCGGGTTACGTGGTTGACGACGATGCGCACGAGAACGCTACAGGTGGGTCACCGTGACGCCCGACCAGTGTGACCGGAGGTACTCGGCGGCAAGGCGGCGATGACACTGCTCCGGTTTCGCCTCACTGCACAGCAGTACGGACGGAACGCCAAACAGCTTCTTGTCCAGCTTGCGGGCGATGTCGCGTTCATCCAGGAGGATACGAAAGCGTCGCTCGTACTCCGGCCAGTCAGTTCTCTTCTTGCGGTAGTCGGAAAGAATCTCCTTCGTGGGAGCGAGCAGCGGCTCGCGGACGTACTCAGCCCCGCACAGTTCCCGCAGCAGGAAAGGCAAGTCCGTGCCGCGAGCGAAGAGCGACAAACCGCCGTTCGGCCTCAGCCTGACGTCAATGACGCGCCGGACTCCGGCGCGCTTCAGCGCCCCGAAGAAGGCTTGCGCGGTTTTGCCTGCGAAACCGACCGTGTAGATTTCCACTCTGGCTTCTCCCTCGCCACAAATGCGAACTCCTGTTGGATCTCCGCCGGCGCGTCCTTTCTTTCGGCCTCCGCCAGTTCGGCTTCAGGTTGAACGCGGCCATCGCCCCGGATGTGAAGCACGGCTACCCCGTGCTCGGTCAGCACACGTCCCACTAGCAACCGGCGATGGCACTCGTGCGGGTCCTCTTCATTGCACATGATCGCAACGCGGTGCTCCCGAATCCCGCGCAGGAGCCGCTCAATGCCCTCGCGGAACTGAGGCGACTCGGCGATGCGGTCATAGTGGACGTGGCCGCCGTCATCGTAGAACCGCTGGCCATGCGGCCGGCCGCCCAACTCGCGACCAAGGTACAGGTACTTGATGCCAGCAGCCACTACCGCCAGCTTCAGTACAGCGGCATTGAAGTGCGGTACGAACTTCGAGTATGGCGCTGAGCGCACATCCACCAACACTTCGATATCGTGTGTCTTCAATAAGGCGATGAATGCCTCCTGTGAAACATTCGAGTGTCCGACAGTGTAGACCACTGGGGCGCCGATCTGCTGCGCTGCACCTTCGTTCACAGGTGTATTCTAGCCGATGTCCAGCGCAGGTCTAGACACTGCCTGCTCGATTGGTCGCTGCGGATGGACGTGTCTGTCTCTGCCCTCAGACGAATGGACCCGGATCACAGCTAACCTCGCTCGCTTGCCATGTCCAGTTTGGGCAACCTGCTGCTGATGGCACTTGGCTGACGTTGAAGGTCTCGCGCCATCTGCTGTATGCCGACTCCGGCCTGGAACAGTCTCTTCAGCTTGCCATCTTCCTCTGGAGACCACTTCTCGTACGCGCGCGGGTGCCTTCTGCGCATCTCAGCGAAACGTTCAGCGCTCCACCTCGGTGTCGTTCCCGATTCCGTCGAGGATGCTTGGCGCAGCCCGGGCTCTGGAGGAATGGTCTCTCGACGGGTCTCGCCGCGCCCTTGGTCTATCTGCATCATGGCAACGAGGAGGGAACCGTACTGCTTGCGCACCAGCCTCGTGGCCAGTTCGGTAGTCCCGCCGCCCGTGCCGAACAGCAGGTGCAGGAATCTGACGCCGCAATCCTCGCAGAGTTTCGCGTCCTCTGATCGGTCCGGCCCGAAGAGCTTTCGAAGATAGCGAGCGCCCTCCGGGATTTGATGACCGAACTCGCACTGATGGGCCTTCCGCCCTTTGGGGGCTGACCACTGCTCGTGCTCGCCGCAGAGCGAGTTCAGGAGTTTCAGGTACCAGTCCAAGTCGGTTTGGATGCGCTCGTACTTCTCATCCATTTCTACTCCACCGGCCACTTGGGGATCGCCTTGTCTACCTCCGCCATCAGGCGGATGGTTTCCTTAATAGGGTTCCTCGCTGTTTCATGTGGGTAAGTCGAAATCGAGCTTGCCGGCAATCAGGTAGATCATAGTGATGAGATTCCGGGCCGTGCGGTAGCCGCGCGCCCGCGCCTTGGCCGCTTGCACTAGACTGTTTATACCCTCCAGAATCCCATTGCTCACTCGCGACTCGAACCACCGCAGGATCCCCGACCAGTGCCGCTTGACGGTGGCCGCCGCCTCCCG
>JAPLUO010000072.1 GCA_026397595.1 Caldifarciminota bacterium | reverse complement strand
GACAAGGCTACCGTGCGCATCTTCTACGAGAGCCGGCTGGCCAAGCTGGACCTGCCCGAGGACGAGAAGCCTAAGGTTGACGCCGAATTCGAGGAGGTGACCGAGGATGAGGAGCCGCCCGAGCGGGAACGGCTGCGGTCGCGGTGGGGCAGGCTGGAAAAGGTTGTCGGCGCGGACAAGCGGATTCGGGAGATAGCCAAGGACTTCGTCCAGCACTGGGATCGGCGGCTGGAGGTGATGGAAGGCAAGGCGATGGTCGTATGCATGAGCCGTAGGATATGCGTGGACCTCTATACCGAGATTGTGAAGCTGCGGCCGGATTGGGGCGACAAGGACGATGCCCGGGGCAGAATCAAGATCGTGATGACCGGCTCGGCCTCTGACCCGGCCGACTGGCAGCAGCACATCCGTAACAAGGATCGCAGGAAGCAACTGGCAGACCGGTTCAAGGATCCGAAAGACCCGTTCCAGATTGTCATCGTGCGCGATATGTGGCTGACAGGGTTTGACGCGCCGTGCCTGCATACGATGTACCTGGACAAGCCGATGCGAGGGCACGGGCTTATGCAGGCGATTGCGCGGGTGAATCGCGTGTTCCGGGACAAGCCGGGCGGGCTGGTGGTCGATTACATCGGCATCGCGGACTCGCTCAAGAAGGCGCTGGCCGCATACACCGAAAGCGGCGGCAAGGGCAAGCCGACCGTTGACCAGAACGAGGCAGTGGCCGCGATGTTAACCAAGTATGAGGTCTGCTGCGACTTGCTCCACGGGTTCGACTGGTCGGATTGGACCGGCAAGCCGACGCAGCGGATGGCGCTACTACCCAAGGCGCAGGAGCATGTCCTCGCACAAGACAAGGGCCGCGAGCGATACCTGCAAGCGGTGAAGGAGCTTTCCGTGGCGTTTGCCTTGTCGGTGCCCCGGCCGGAGACAACCAAGATACGTGACGATGTCGGGTTCTTCCAGGCGGTGCGGTCGGCCATCGCGCGCAAAGCTTCTGAGCGGAAACTGACCGAAGAAGAGATGGACCAGGCCATCAAGCAGATAGTGTAGCGGGCCATCGCGGCAGAGGAACCGGTGGACATCTTTGCCGAGGCGGGGCTGAAGAGACCGGACATCTCCATTCTATCGGACGAGTTCCTGGCCGAGGTGCGCGGGATGAAGCAGAAGAACCTCGCGGTGGAGTTGCTGCGGAAGCTGCTGAACGACGAGATAAGGACCCGGTCGCGGACGTTCCTGGTGCAGTCGCGTTCCTTTGCCGAGATGCTGGAGCGGGCGATTGCCGAGTACCACAACCGGGCGATAGAGACGCTACAGGTCATCGAGCGGCTCATCGGGCTGGCGAAGGATATGCGGCAGGCGGGTGAGCGGGGTACAAGACTGAAACTGACCAACGAGGAACTGGCGTTCTACGACGCATTGGAGACGAACGACAGCGCAGTGAAGGTACTCGGCGATGAGACGCTACTGACAATTGCGCGTGAGGTAGCAGGCAAGGTCAGGGATAACACGCCAATTGACTGGTCACTCAAGGAAAGCGCTAGAGCGAGACTTCGCGTGCTGGTCAAGCGCGTGCTCCGCAACCACGGCTACCCGCCGGACAAGCAAGAGAAGGCGACCGTGACCGTGCTGCAGCAGGCCGAGTTGATTGCCCAGCACTGGGCGGCGTGAGATGGGAATCCGGGGCCTGTAGCCGGATTGGGCGCAGCGGTGTCCGATGACGAGATCGCGATTGTCGAGGGCCGGGCGAAGTGAATCGCCTGCATCAGGCCGAGCATCTGTTCCAGTCGCTGCTGAATCAGTACTTCGGAGAGGAGAACTGATATGTCAAGAGGCCAGGCGAACCGCAGGAGACAGAGGGCGCTCGCCCCTCACACCGGAGGCAAGCCGATTCCTGAGGCAGTGCAGAATGCCGTGCGGATGCGCGTGCTGAATCACGCCCGGGACAAGTACGCCGGGAAGTATCGGAAAATTGACGTCAGATTCGACGACGCCCTCTGCTACGTTGACGCCTATCAGGACCCCGCGCCGGGCAGCGAGACCGTAGCTGCTCTCACCAGCGAGACACGGGAGCAGTACGTTGAGCGCATTCGGAACACGCCGGTACATCTGGTGAGACTGGGGTACTTCGACGAAGACCGGTGGAGTCTGTCATTCTACACGTACAGCCACGAGCGCTACGAGCCTTGCTCGTACCCGAACGGCGAGGAGTTCGGAACAGTCGAGCAGGCGTTCGACGTCGGTGCGGTCTACCTGACGGACTGAAAGCTCCGCGCCGGCCGCTGGAACACCTTGCGACGCACTGACAGCCGCCGTCCTTGTGTCCCGGTGACACACCGGGCGATTCGTGACGCAACGCCATTCCAGACCCTTCACATTCTAGATTCAAGATTGTAGATTGCAGATTGGCGGGCAGGGAGTCGCGGCCGACCCATTCCAGATTCAAGATTCCAGGTTTTGGATTGCAGATTAGCTGCGACCTTCCCTAGTCCCGACATTGAAATCTGAGTTGGCGTGAAAAGAAGAGGCTACTTCCCTCGTATCGCTGCGTCTAAACGGTATGCAGAAGCTGCACCCGTCAGGTGAAGAGAGGAGCGACCAAATGATCAGCACTACCGTAAC